>JADLDG010000034.1 GCA_020846775.1 Nitrospirota bacterium | reverse complement strand
GTAGAGAAAGTCCGGTATATTGTGAATAGCGGTGAAATAAAGAGTTAAGGTCAATTTATTTAGTCAGGTGATACCTATGGAAAAGACACTTCAGGAAATTACAAAAATCTTAAAGGAACATAAAAAAGAGATCTGCAAGAAATATAAGGTTAAAGAAATTGGCGTCTTTGGCTCCTTTGCGCGGGGTGAGCAGAGGAAGAGTAGTGATGTGGATATATTGGTAGAATTTAAGGACACTCCCGATGTTTATCAGCTTATTGATCTGGAAGATTACCTGAAGGAGCTCTTGAACAGGAAAGTGGATTTAGTGAGAAAAAGGGCAATAAGGCCTGAACTGAAGGGCGTTATTTTGAAAGAGGTAGTCAATATATGAAACGTGATTACAAACTATTCGTTCAGGACATACCTCCGTCACATGAAAATTAACGGTCGCTTCATAGAGGAGTCCTTCTTGAACTATCTTAAGACTATAACCACAATATGGCAGCAGATTAGTCCCTCCCCGATACCTGGGAGGAGAATGGAATCGGCATCAGCAGAGCTACAGCCCTCGGCGTAAGGTCATTACCATCAAGCGGCGGCAAGTACATCGCCTCAACGTGATAAACCGGCTGCCCGGGTATCTTCCAATCCTCAGTACCATTTGCGATCTCACTAGTTCCCACCACCCTGTAAACACATGAATCATCCGGGACAGATTTATTGTGCGGAATAAAATATCTGAATCCGGGAGAGGGTACCGTATAAACAACCCTCATCTTAGGAGCCGTATCAGCCCCCCGCATGCTTTCATACTTCCTGTGCCCCGGCTCAAGAAAGACCGCTGCACAGACCTTAATTCCACTGCTGACCATCTTTATGATAACAGCGCTCTTTGAGGCCAAAAACAGTTCAGACAATGGAAGCACATAACTAAGGAAAAGACCATATGCGTTCAGTCTTACATTGAAGTGATCCCCTGGAAGGAGCATTTCAGATGCGGCTATATTACATAATACCTCAACCTCCCTCTTCTGGTCAGATAAAATTTATATATGTGGTTCTCGAAACTTACGCTGCAACATCTGTTCTTCAATCTAAAATTATGTGACGCTCCCATATCTCAATATATTTTATAACCTCTTGAGCGCTCAAGGGAAGTAACTTAAAAGTAATCTGTAACCCTACCTTGAACTTTTTCAGTACAGCCGTACGTTTTCTTCCTGCGATTAAGGCTTCCAAAGTCATATCCAGGACTTGTAATTTATGTCCAATTAGGAAATTGCCAAGCCATAGTTTGCGGACTAATAGGGATGATGTAACTACGGCAGAATCTTCACTGCATGTAGGGCCATGCAGTATTTCAAATACCCGTTCTGTTTCAAATGTATTCGCCATTCCATTTTGCTCTAATGACCACAAAATTGTATCTGCGTTTATAGAAACAAATGAGTATCTGGCAATTGCCAACGTGACAACAGCACGATGGTATTCATCTTCGGTAATTATGCTCTCCTCAGCCAGGCACTGAAGAATTGTCTGAGTCCAAGTTCCTTTTACACCCCAATCCCTTTCTGCATATATGCGCAGATAGAGGTCATCACTGTAAAGCATTGCCTCACATTCTTTTGCTGCAGAAATGGCTGCAATGGAGCTCTTTCCAAACAGGTTTTCAAGCTCCTCTACTCTCGTCTTTCCAAGGGAGAAGACGGCAGTGGACGGTATAATATCTGCCCTCAATTCTATAAAGTCAACCATCTTCTGCAGGAATTCGCGCGATTTTCTGATATCTTCGGGTGTTATATCACTACGAACATAATGATCCCCTTCTTTCCCAACTACCATGCTCGGGCCAGTCTCGGACGTTTTCATTAGAATCAGGTACATGATATCGTCAAGTACTGCCTGAGGAACAAATATCTGTTTGAACCTGACCGGAATCTTATCAAGCAGATTCAGCATTGCCAGAGTATACAGTGATGACAAATCAAGAAGGATTTTATCCGCTGAGCGGATCATTTCTAATTCTTTCTCAGTTATTTCCGGAACCCCTTGTGAAGCAACAATGATACCGTCATCAATTTGCCACATCCCCGCCATGATATCAATGATATTTGACCCAGTTAAATGTGCTAATGTCCCGAGAGATATTGGGTTATTTCTGTAGGCCTTTATTGCTCTATTTACTGTTTCGTGCCTGGAATCAATTGATTCAAAGAATTTAGAAAAATCATGATCCTTTATATCAATTCTGTGAAAAGAAGGGTTATCAGGAAACAAGGTGCTAAAATCCTGCATAATCTCATGAGCTGCATACAGATACTTATTGCGGATATCCGTAACCTTATAATCCAAGACTTCGTAAGGACCTTCTTTCAAACTTACGATATCTTCTTTGCGCTTACCTATAAGTCTGTCAGCAAGAGAAGAAGATGACGGAAGCTTAAGTGCTCGAAGGTTATTATGCTCCTCATCAGTTATGATACAGACTTTAGGCTTTTCGCCAGGATGAACAGCGGCACTGCCGTCTGTTTGTATGTCTACCCTTTGTAAGTAGACCACAGAATCAATGTCAACTGCAGCCGGCTCGGCAATGCTGATATTGCTGGCTAACGGACCAAAAAACAGGCATAAATATGCAAATTGAATGTCCGCGTTTTGTGGAGCAGTACAGCGTGCTTTATATCCAAAAAGTAACGCATCAGACATTTGCAGACGAGCGCGGGCTTGCGCTGTACTCATTAGCGCATCAGCATCATCCCGCAGTTCATTGATTGAAATCTTGTCGAGAATTATTTTAGCGTCATCATCATTTCCTGTGTGTATATTTATAAAAGCCAATCTCAACTTATGCTTAATTTTGGCCGGTTCAATAAGGCTCAGCTCTCTTAGTAATTTCTTAGCAGCAGCAAAATCTTCAATGTATTCAAGTATAAATGTCTCAATTTCTGAGATAAAGGGAATTGGCTGACCACTATTTTTCAATCTGAGATCCCGAGCAATGGTTAATGCTTCCCGGTACTCTCCAGCATTATAGAGTGCTGACACATACCTCTGAGTAAGCATATTGTTAACAGCAGTGTTAGCAATATGGCTGTATATTTTTGCGGATTTACCATATTCCCTCTGATCAAAATATAAATTTGCAAGTTGATAATACAGCCAATCACGCTGAACATCATTTGCAATCAGCAGTGCTTTTTCCATGCAGTCAATTGCCACTTCTATGGAACCTTCTCGCCGATATTGGTGACTAATGACCCCAAGGGCTTCTGCGTTATTGGGCCATCTGGATGAGACCGCCTGCATTAACTCGCGCACTTTATCAAAATTATTCAATTCATGGTAGACCTGCAACAGCAGATCGGTAACCATAATCTGCCTGGATTCATCAGTCTCTGTTTTCCACAGCATTTCGAGCAGGTTCAGAGCATCATCGAATCTTTTGCTTTCCATGTATGCATGCACTAATGGTATCTGGATATTGGGATCCCATGCTTTTTTAAAACAGTCTATTGCCTCCGCGTACTGACTCACGCCGAGCATAATTCGTCCTTTATTTTGTAGCGCAACTCTATTTGCCTGGTCTTCTATCAATACATAATCACAATCTTTAAGGGCATCATCATATCTGCCAAGGATACCGCGCACTCCAGCCCGATTTATATATATTTCATGCAACTTGATTCGAGACTCGCAGTCTTTAGCCAACTCAATGGCCGTAGACATAATGTCATCTATCTCATTGAGTTTTTTAATAATATTTTCCGGCAGTGTCCTAAACAATGGTAGGCAAGACTGTAATTGATGCTGAATAGGAAGAAATATTGAAAGACCTAATAATTCGTAAGCCGCAGCATTACTGGTATCCAACTCTACTGATTTTCTGAGATATTGCTCGGCCTTGTCATAATTTCCCTTTCTAAGGTTAATGTCACCTAATGCAAATAAACATATTTTGTTCTCATGGATCCATGTCTCCGCAGTTAGGAGATCTTCTATTTCCTGATCCCTTCCAAGAACATCTAATGCCTGTAGAAAAACACAAGTGGATAGTGAATCATTCTTGGCACGTTCCCTTGCCCTAATAATCAACTCAAGGGCCTCCAGCGGCTTGTTATCTATGAATTTCGCAAGGGCACAGTTCGCCAGAGCTTTTGGGTTTTCAGAATGATATTCGAGCGCTCTATTGAATTCAATTATTGCAGTCAGCTTATCATTAACATCAAGGGCACAAGCGCCGAGATTTGTTGCAATTCTAAAGTATATATCCTGCGATGCGCCTTGTTTTTCTGCCTCATTTCGCAATTCCTGCAAAATGCTTTTTGCACTTAACGACTTCCCTTTTTGAAGAAGATCTCGGGCAACATCTATTTTAGAGTGCAGTATCCTTTCTTTGAATTCCGGCACAGTGTCAATATTGTCTGAAGGAAGAGGCAACTGAGGTCTGCTGATATCTTCTTTAATTTCTGTTAATAACTGAACAATTTTCTCATCCGTTTTCTCCTCCTTTTCCCGATCCTCTCCATGCAAAACCTCGATTCTATTTGCAAGGTGAACTATCCCATCGTCGGAACGATAGATCTCGTGATCAATCGTCTCAGCCAGTGTTGCCAGTATTTTGAGGGCGTAGTCTTCTGTTTTGATTCCGACAAAGAAACCACTGTCATTTATGAACACAGCTACAATGTCATCGCCAGAAATATTTTTGTGACCGTTTTTAAGTTCATTCAGAAGATCTTCAAATTCATTACTGGTGCAGAGAGATTTTAACGTGTAATCAAGTCCGTCAAAGTCGGGGAATTTCTTTACAGTTGCTTCGATTGCTCTTGCTATATAATCTTCCTTGACAATATTGGCTAATCCTCTTTTGACTATATCAGTGAGAATGGCTGTAGCAATCTTAAACAGAATAGATGAAGCTGTCATAGGGTCAGGCATACTGTTTCCTCTTATAAATTTAGAAAGAGAGGCACCTCATTCAATCAACGCTTTAAAGACGGCATCCTGTGCATCCTTGTAGAACTCAATGCTGATCTTTGTCCAGAGATCATCTGGAAGATCATTTAACTGGCGGCGCGCTGAGACGGGCATGAGAAGCGTCTGTGTCTGTTTATCAACCGCAAGCTCTGCAATACGTACAGCATTCGGTACTATCTCAATGGATCCTCCGAGATTGAGCGCCCCAACCACAATCGTTCCTCCGCGGGTGTTTCTGCCAAGCAATGCCCCGCAAAAAGCAACAAGTACTGGTAATCCTAATCCCTGACCTGACTTGTCCGCGTCCATTGCGCGCATCTGAATCGAAAACTCCTCTTCACGTGGATTTCTGTCTCCTACAAGTTCTTTCGCCCGAACGTAAAGATTCTGCTCTCCGACTCTCACGCTTTCGCGGAATGACGGCGGAGTCGGCTGGTTCAGAATCCTGACCCCGCTGCCTGGACCACAGGTAACTTCAACACGATATAATCCCGGCCCGGTTTCAGATGCCCCCGGGCTTACAGCCCATACCTGACCAGGAGGCAGAGGATCGCTCTCTATCGCCTCGTCGCTATGCAGCTCCGGTGTCGAAACGAATTGTTCAATGCCGTCAGGGCCGAGTGTGTAGCTGAAATGGGTATTTCTGAACTCGCTCTTGAATACCCGCCTCTGCTGTTCTTTTATTCGTCTGCGTGATTCAAGTGCCAACCGGACAATCCATTCAATATCATCATCAGACACAGGCATATCAGGATCAGGAAACATGAGCTTGAGCAATCCACTCGTTGTCTTGTTAACCGCTTCAATATCGCGGCCGCTCAGGGCGCCGCCCCAATAGATCCGACCCTGCAGGACAGAAAGACGATTGCCTGTTCGCAAACGACTCCAGCACTCGCTCAGGAAGTCACTGACTAATCCAAAGTGATCAGTGAGATGTTCATTGGGGTTCAGCTTCGGGAAATCCCATCCTGGTGCATAGGCATGGAGGCGGTCCATGAATGCCGTGTCGCTTCTCATCTCTTGCGGCAGAGGGCTTAGGAGATGGTCAATCCGTTGCTGTTGCTGGATATCAACATCAAGGTTGCCAACCATCACGATGCTTCCGTCCGCGCGAATATTCTCTTTACCACGGCTGAACTGGCCGGCTGACATGTACCCTTTCATGATATTCACGCCGTCTTTCTGATCGAATGAGATGCCAGAAACCTCGTCAAAACAAACGACATCATACTGGCAGACCAGACCGCGCTGACCTGTGGAGTTGTTTACAAACATCTTTGCAACTGTTGCCTTGCCACCTGAGATAAGATGGGAATAAGGTGATATTTGCTGGAACAGATGGCTCTTACCGGTACCCCGCGGACCAAGTTCAACAAAGTTATAATTGCGTTCGACAAAGGATATCATCCGGAGTAGGGTCACCCTTAAGGCCTTGTCGTCAAACGCCTGTGGCTCCAAGCCTATGGAACGAATCAGGAAATACACCCATTCCTTACTCGTAAAGGCATGCCGGCCCTTTGCTAGGCTCTCGAGAACATCTGCCTTTGACATCTGAATAGGCCTCAGTGCCTCGATCTTGAATGGCCGGCCACCCTGCTGCTGGGCGATTACACCATCATACGTTAGGGTCACCTCCGCATAAAATCCGTCTGTCAGCATACGCTCATTATCGCGAACAAACTGATCTTCAATGCGAACATCGCGAAGCATCAGGCTCGGAAGCTCGGCAAGGTAACAGTCGTTTTTGGCATCCAGTCGGGCCTTTATGATATCTATGATCTTGACTGATCCGGTCTCCTTTGCCCTCGCCTTAAAAAGTTCTTCTTCGCCAGTGCGGACAGTCCTGTCCTTCAACTGTTTTTCGACGATCTGCAGACCTTCCATTATCTCCTGTTCGTTCGTACTTGCGCAGTAACGGCCCAGAAGAAACTCCACCACATACGTCGGTACCGGATACTGACGCGCATATTTTCTGACCAGGTCCTTTCGCACCAGATATCCATCAAACACCGACGCTGCCAGTTTATCAAGATGATCCATTTCCATGCTCATAATTATTCTCCTATCTGAGTCGGTCTGCTGACAAGCACCTGACCGCTCTTATCAATTACGACCACCACCGCCGCAGCCCCTTCATATTTATCATCTTCAACGGCAAGGCTAGCCTCCCCGTTCTGATCCAATTGCTTTAATGCATGCGCAATTGATGTGCCTGCCTGTTTAGTATGGAACCGCAGGTCCACACTTAAACCTTCTACATTCGTTTCTACCTTTATGCGGCATCGCATGCCACGCCACTGGACGTCAACTATCTTTGCGTTGGCCGTTTTTGTGCCGAAAGAAACCGTCATGTCTGGTACAACGCATTCCTGCGGGCTAATCCCTCCATGTGCATATTCCACGTTTGTAAAGAATGCATGGATTCCCGGTGCGGATGCAATCATAACCTGTTGGTTCCAATACCACGGAACTACAGGCATTTCTGGTTTAGCTTCTCCCTTCAATACTGTACAGCGTGTCCATCTGGTGGCAGTCAGGTATTTAGGCAGGTCAACCTTTGGCAATCCTCCCGGCACCAGGAGCCATCCATGATCTGTGACAAGCCGCACATACTGCCAGCCAACGGTTAACAGCGCCTCGACTCTGTCAGCAATAGTTTCGATTTCATCTGCCAAATGCCCGGCCAGTCTTAACTGCATCTTGTGGCCTATCTCATCAATTGATCCGATCTCTGTCCAACCGCCATTTTTAGCATTGGCAGGGCTTCCTATTTCAGGGAACATAAAGACCTGTACCCCTTGACTCATTAACTCGTCGCGTATCCTGGCTGTTGTCGCCGGCTGTTTTTTAGTAGCAAGAAGTGGGGTAAAATCCTCTCCTGACGTGTTGTCCCCAACACAGCCACCATGCACTGGTGATGCTAAAGGCTTGGTCGTTGCAGTAACTGTTGGTGGAGGCACTATCCGATGTCCTAACTTGACCTGCATTCCCCGGCTCTCGAGCACCGCCTGCAAACTTCCGGCGATATCGTAGCGCAGGCCATCAACAAAGAGAATACATGTTTCGCGCTCTGCATCAACCGGTTTTATCAATTTGCGGAACGCTCTTTCGTCAGCCACGATCAATTCCTGAAATCTCCTTGCAGAGCGATCAAGCCATGGAGTATAAACAGCAGCTATGACATTGTAAATTATGTCGGCATCAGCGCTTTTTGCCACGGCAATCGCATCAACAGCGGCCTTGTCACAAAGCCATCCATGTGAAGCATAATCAGCAGAGATCGCTGCTACATTTGAACCACCAAGAGGTGAACGTGCGTTCTTTGCCAGGCGTGACAACGGTTCAAGAACAACCGCAAGCGGGCTCTCTCCTAACTGAGCCCATACCCACGACCGGCGCGAGCCATGCTCCTGTTCGAGCCTGAGGATGTTGTCACATGCATCCTGTGGAGGTTGCTGAGCTATCTCGGATAGTTTTGTCCGAAGTTGCTCCTCGGCGCTTGCATTCGCTTCCGGCCTCCGTGATGAAAAATCAAACAGACCCTGCCGGGGATACACATCCCTTAAAGCACGTACCATACCGGGATAGAGTCGTGGGGCTTCCGAAAACCGCTGCCATACGTGGTCCCACTTTCCAGTTTCATAAACTAGCGCCTCTGCCGCATGGGATATCCCATGCACATCAGGGTCAAAGCCAAACTGCCCTGTACAAACGCTCCTGAATGCCTCCCACCGAGCATCATTACAATTTCCCCTGAACGTTCTCTCATCATTCATCCAACCGAGGATGTCGTGAACTGGATCACCGACAGTCAGGCGGTCAAAGTCTTCTGCCTCCAGACGATGCCCTCGCAGATGCTCAAGCGGCTCTTTTGCAAGCTGTGGCAGTGCACGCAACATTGCCTCCTGTGTCCGCATATCCTGTGCCACATCAAGACCGAGACCATCCTCAGAGATAAGAAAGGCCATCACAGACCAGTCGCGGCCGTTCTTATGATGCCACAACGAACCCCGGTACTGAAGCTCGACAAGAGGCATGAGGTGAGCAGGGCAGTCGGCCCCTGCACGGAGGTCCTGGCGAGAGACACCCGGAAGATAGATGACAGGCGCAGTGCCGACCGGGGGAGCAACATTCGGCAGCGTCCTATCCACGATGCATCTAAGCCAGATCGCCGGCCCCCTGTTTTCAGCAGGCTCATACGGGCCTAACGTATAGACATATGTCATCTCAGCTCGCAAGGCTGAAATAATCGGCTGCCATTGACTTTCTGCGTCAGTCCATAGGAGTGCTGCAGGCGCTTCAACGCCCTCCGGCGTACGAAAGGCAGCCGCTAGAGATTTCTTCAAGCAATCAATCATATTTGCGAATGATGTGTCAGATGTCATCATTATTTCTTCCTTGCCCGTGCAGCCTGTTTAAAGGCTACTGAATAGTGAAGATCGTTCCAGCGGTTGCCGTCGAAATCTCTGCCGCCGGTGAAGTCCTGTGCCTGCCCATCCCAGCTCCAGAACCATGGGAAGTCATCTTTACTTCTATGCGGCTCTTTGCCGCGGTCTTTTTCCCATTTGATCTTCGGTGTTGTGCGCAGGATGCATGCGCCTTTCGCTCGAGCTCCCAGGGGTTTGGCTGTCATGAAGGGGCGGATATTGAGACGGACACCGTCGTTGATGTCCGGCTCCCAGCCAATGGCCTGCTTATGCAGCGGCTTCCAGCGGACGAAGATGTCATAAGGAGGTTCACCAGTCAGAATATTTTCAAGTTCATCTTTGAGAAGCATTGCAGCCGCTACCCGGCCATCAGCTCCTTCGACACCGACCTTCTGATCAGCCTTTTGACGGTCAATCCAGTCACCGAGATATGTGTAAATAAGCGTCTCCAGTGTACGTTTGCCTTCTCTGTTAGGTGATGAAAGTTTGTGATAATTGAAGAGGGCATGAAAGCCATCACGCCGGCCGTCCCAGATGTGCCAGATGAATGGCCTCTGATGAAAGAGGGTACAGTGCTGTTCAAAGAAGTCATCCCGCAACCAGTCATCCAGGGTCTTACCCTCGAACCCGACTTCAGCGAGAAGACTGGCGAGTTTGCCGGCAGACCACTCGGCACCAAACGCATCGGCAAGTAGAGCAATCAGCCGTTGATCAGCCGGAGCTTCGCCGCGGAGCGGGGTGAGGCAGACAATGCCATCTGTATCAGCATGTTTTTCGAGTCCGTCCGGACCAAGTGCAGGACAGTCCATGAAACTTGATCCTGTCTGCCGGGGCCACTGGTAGCCGATGAGACGGGCAACTGCGACTTGAAGAGGGTGCAAGGAGCCCTTCGAATGACCATCGAAAATCCACTGAGTTGGATCGTCAGAGGAAGGCTTTGGTAAACCATCCGGATATTTCTCTGCTGCAACCTTTTGCCAGTGTGCAAGATCGAAAGGTACTTTCACAAAAGTTGAATTGGTAAACTTCATTGCATTGGCAATCGAGAGCATTGAAATGCGAAAATCTCCACTCGATACAAAGCAATAGATTGGCAAAAGTAACTTATCTTCTATCGGGACAATTACTGAACTGCTCTGATCATATAGGCTACCAATATAAAGTGATGTAGGCCAAGGTTGTGTCTGACGACATAATACGCCTCTTCGTCCCCAAGCCTCGCGACCTTTTACGAATACTTGTTCGCTGGAAGCAAGCTCTCCAGATCCGAAGTCCCATTTGATTGCAGAATCTAAGCCCTCAAAATAGCCAGCCTGCTCTGGCGTAGCATGAAAAAGATCCCAGCCCGTATCGAATATCGCTTGCTCCCAGAAACCACGAATCCAGTGGGGTGAGTCGCCATTTTGAAAACCAACGAATACATTAGCATAATTTGATAATGACGGCATAATTGCAGGGGGCGATGTGGTTATTCTGAAATCAGGATTTCTAAGCTGATCAGTTTGAGTAAGAATAGTCATTGAACCACTAATAAGTACTTCTGCTTTCGCAGCCGGATTGATGGCATCGTTGGCGTTCAATCCAATAAAAACGTCATTGAGATTAGGCAGTTTGTTTATGAATGTAATTAATACAACATTTACAACCTCGCCACTGATAGTCTCGAAACTTCTTGGGCCTAGTATCCCAAGTGCTTTAAGATATGAAGTCTTGAGTAGTGCTTCTCGCAGTTTTCTGTAACTGCCAAGAAATAACCAGTTCTGAGGTGTAACCAGAGAAGCACTACCACCAGCTGTGCAAAATTTATGACACCGTTCGACAAAACATGTGGCAATATCAGCTTTCGCGTACGGATGAACTCTCTCACAATATTCCTTAAGCATTTCGTCTTGTTTCCCGCGCCCAAGATAAGGAACATTTGTAGCCACCAATGTGAACTGGCCAGATAGGATCTCTGCCGCTTTTGCCATCCCCTGCGCAGCGACTGCCATTTCAGCCAACTCGTCAGTATGCGTTGCACGAAGAATGTCACTGAAGACCGGTTCAAGCTGGGCGAAATCAGCGGCGAACAGTGTCCCCCCTAAACTCCGTGGGTTAATGAGACTCCCGAGAGTTGGCGCCTGAGCAAACAGGTCATAAAGTCGTAACAAGCCTTCTCTTATACGCGCGGAAAAAAGATTGTCTTTGGTTTCAAAAAGATTCTGTTCAGGCGGTACAGGTGAAGCCGCCGCAGCACGTTCAGCGAGTCTTTCCCATTCTGTCTTGCTAACACCTATAGACAACCCAGAGCAGGCAAGGTTTAGTCTCGGGAGCTGGCGGTAGCCAACCCGACGCCAAGATGCCAGTGCAAGGTTGAAGGCCGCTATCTGGGTGCAACGGGCATCAATCTCAAGACCAAAAAGATTGTCGCGGAGAACCGCATCAATTGCAGCAGCCTCTGAAAGTCCTTCCTCAGCCATTCTAAAGGCAACGAGTATCGGTAAGGCAAAGACGAGGAAGTGGCCGCTGCCCATGCAGGGGTCGAGCATGGTAATGTCCTTTGCTGCTTTGGGCCATCCGTTAAAAGTGCCGGCTGCGGGCCGCCACAATTCAACCCCACCCTCACCCTGACCCTCTCCCTGAGGGAGAGGGGATTTTATGAAACGTAAATATTCCCACTTTATATCGCCTACTGCACAGGCAGCGCGTAGTTCATCCTCACTCTTTGCCGAGAGAGCCATTTCCGGCTTTGCTGCAAGCACCTTTCCGGCCCACCACGCGCCGAGCGTATTGTGAAGAAGAAATAAAACCATATAGTCTTCCGTAAAAAGCTGTGTTACCGCCGGCAGCTCATCAGCTCCGATCTTCTTCTCAGAGCGGTTGACCGCGTCCTTCTTTTCAGCCTGCCAGAACTGGTAGACCCATCCGAGGCTGTCGTCTGCAAGGAAGACAGCTGAGGGAAGGGCCTCGAGCATACTCTCAAGTTTTGATCGCGTCTCTTGCGGCAATGTGACATCAAGTACCGGATCGTCCTGCCTGAATATTTGGGGCAGCATACCCTCTGCAAAACTGCTGGCCAGCTCCAGCCAGTCTTCACTCCGCTCACGGGCCAGCTCCTGACATTCCTGCAGCGTAATGGCAACACCTGTTGAGGGTTCGATCAGAAGGTTGTTTTCGGCAAGGAAACGGGCAAAGAGCATGCGGTGCCAGTGCTCATAAGCACACTCACTCACAAGGCGATCAATCGCCTGTGTGCCACGGCGTTCATCGCGTTTGTCGCCGACCTGGCGGCCATGAGCACGGAGCCTGTTGCGGAGTGTGCGCTGCTCCAGCGTAAGCCCTGTCCACGGCTCGTGATGGTGTACCGCAAGGCTTTCAATAGCCTTTCTCGCACCCTCCTCTGCAACACTCCGTGCCTCTTTGACCGTGTTTTCGAGGGTCCTGCGAAGCCCTTTTGATAGTGTGTTCAAACTATGCGCCTCCAATTGCCTGATCAAGCCATTGTGTAAAGGTTGAGAAGTGAGGGCAGCGTTGAACTACTTTTGACGAATCAATACGTTCAAGCAGCTTGCTTGCATGTTTGATCTTTTTGTACTCACCTTTCTGAGTATTTCTGGTTGCCCTTGCGAGTTTCTCATAGATGTCCGGTTTTGGCTCATCCTCAAGATTCCGGCGGGTAGGCAAGACATTGCGGGCGAACCGCGGTCCGTAAAACTGAGACAGCGCATCGGGATCTGCAACGATCCATGCCTCCATGCACTGAACCATGAGATGAACCCTATCCGGTTCTGATGTTGTAAGGTCCCATCCGTCACGCTGGGTCAAATGAGCAATGCGCTCACGTGCATTGCGTTCCGTGTCAGTTGTTTCATTAGTAAGTCCTGCTTCTGAATCTACAAGCAGCACATTGATTGCCTCGGCATCAGTACGCAATGAACTGATAAAGGCACCGTAAGCAGAATTACGTCCCCCGCAGGGTACCAGCTTCCATCCTATCTTTCGTAACCTGGCCGCATCTTTCTGAGCTTTTAGCAATACATCAAGCCCTTTACGCAGCTCTGCCTTCTGGTGAGTGTAGTCGCCTCCACCTTCTACATAAATGGCAATACCGCTCATGGATTGCCTCCTAACTCCCCGATACGCCAGACCTCGCCAAGACTATACTTGTCGAGCCAGTGACGAAGCTTATCAGATTCAACTCTTCGCAAAACCGTACCGCCTGTATGTTCGCAGATCAATACCGAATCCGCCTCTTCGGTTAATGCCGAAACAAGGGCATCTGAATGAGTAGTTACAATGAGCTGTGTACGAGTGCTGGCGTCAACCATCAGATCTGCAAGAAGCGACAATGCATCAGGATGCAGCCCTAGTTCGGGTTCTTCAATGCAGATGAGTGGCGGTGGGTCAGGGAAAAGTAACAGCGCAAGCATTGCCAGAAAACGAATAGTTCCGTCCGATAAACGCGTTGCAGGAACTGGTGATTTGAATCCCTGTTCGTGAAGGTAAAACTGCACGGTTCCTCCCTGAACAGAGGTACTGAGGCGCTGGTAACGTGGAAGGAAACGGTTGAGCAGGCGATTGAACTCTGTACCCTTATCTGTGAGATCAAGCTGATTGAGGATTAGCCCAAGATTACGTGAATCCGGCAAAAGATTATCCACTGATAAATCAGCGGGTTGGGGTTGGCGGAGTCCTGCATAACGACCAAAACTCCACTCCCGAAATGTCTGAATGCGACCGAACTGCCGGCCGACCCATGTCAGTTCAGGGTAGAGGTCCGGGTCTTTGCGCTGGGATAATACCGATTCATCAGGTATAAGGCTTTGGCGCTCTATATGACGTTCTGCACGTTTTTTAGCTGATTCCTTCACATTGATGACTGGCCGACCACCTTGATAGCGATAATAGAAGACGACATCCTTTGCCGTTGACTGGGTCTTTTTGATGTTTTCGAGAACCTCGTCCGTAACTTCCGTTCGTTGAGCAGATGCTGTGAAGCTGAGGCGGTAGCGAAGACCAGGAATTTTCCCACTCGGATGGAGCAATGCCTCGATTGTCGCACCGGGGCTATTTCCTTTGCCTTTCCAGAGCCATTCCTGTGGCCCGCCACCGTCGCGAATGGCATTTGCAAATGCAGCAGGTGTGGCATGCAGCAATTCAATAGCTTCTATAAGATTGGATTTTCCTGACCCATTAGGACCAATTAAAACATTAAGCGGGGTCAGAGGGATCGCCTCGGACCCTGGGGCAAATGAAAGAAATCCATCTAAGCGTAACGATGATAGGAATGGCATAAGTTACCTCCTTATTTTATAAGAACCGGGCCTTTTTTAACGGCTTCGATCAACGCAGCCCTCTGTCGCTCGACCCATGCGTTGACATCGTCCTCAGAAAGAAGTGTTGTTTTTTCAATAGCAATGGTGCGGACTTTAGGCTCCAGCATCTTTGCAGCCTGCTCAATAGCCTGTGCAACGAGGGCAGGCAGCACAGCTATTTCAGTGCGGACACCTGACAAGGGTTTTGTATCAAGCTGGATAACAAGCGAATCGTCTTTTGAGACATCAGGCCTTACAGGGGACAACAGTCCGACATCTTCGATTATCGCCTCCTGATCTGACTGGTTCAAACGATTCCACAGGTCATTTAACGAGAGTTCTGCAAAGGCCTTTTGATATGCCTCTTCATAAGCTGAATAGAGTTTTGTGAACTCTTCCCGGAGTAAGCCGGCAAGCGTTGCACGAACAGGAGAAACCGGATCAGTATGCTGGAGCAGTAATCTCTGCTCACGGATAGCTGCTATTTTTTCAGAATGCTCCTTAACTCCGGAGAAGTCTCGTGAATGTTTCTCAAGGCGCTCAACGAGGATCCATGACGGCATTCGCTGCTTATTAAGCTCAGCAAGCGCTCGCCACTCTTTGATTAATTTCTTGAAGTCGTCAGCCTTATTTATGATGCCCTGCAGTTGCTCGTTGCCAACAAGGCGATGAATGTCTTCAATCTCCGTAACTGAAGGCGGCAGAGGCAGTGGGGTGTCTCCTCCGGCCGTGCGGGCGAGTGCAATAACGGCAGCAAGAAAATCCGGGGCCTTCGCGGATTCCTCACCGCTTTTGCACTGTATGCCAAGCTCTGTAAATATTCCCCTTAAAATCAGACGTTCCTGCACAGATATAATTATCTGCTGAAGTCGAAACTCTGTCTTGGGGATCTTGTTTTGATCAAGCTGACCCGGTGCAACTTTAGCTCCGTTCAACATTGCTTCCAAATGCTCGGAGCGGTGAAGCGATATAAGGGCGGCATCAATTGCGTCCTTTGACCATCCGAAGGGCGCTGAAGAGAGGGCTTTTCTGATCTCACTCCCGGTCTTACCTGCCCCGATTGTGGCAAGTACCTGCTGGCAGACGGGGTGCTTCTCTGTCGCGTCAGTATGTCCTGCAGGTTGAAAAGGCTGATCTGCGCCGCCTCGCGCACGCTTTATGACACTCTCCCATGCTGGGGAATCCGCCTCCTTGAAGCGCGGGAAGAGTCTTATGAGTGACGCCTCTGCCGCAGCCTTGATGCGCGAATCGAGAGAGATCTGCAGCAGCTCGCTACCACCGCCCTGATATACTTTTGCCACTGAAACTATCTCGCGCACAAGCGCATCCCTATCTGCCGCAGCTTTTAAGCGGCGGCTCTCCATACTGCGCCGGGCCTCGATGCCCTCATCACTTGAAGGGTTGCCTCGTGCATGGAGTGTCAACTGAGCAGCTTCGGCTTCAACGATAAGACGGCGAAGGTCATCCGCAGATTGGCGTTGAATAAATACAAAGATGAGGGGACTGTCAGTGCCTGCACCCTGGGCTGCTGTGCGCATATCTTTATCAGATGATGACCAGCCGTCCCGAATCCAGACAGGGACAGTCGTGCCGTCTGCCGGCGGCGGGGTCTGGTCCCTTGATATTATCATCTGGCGCGCCTCTTTTGCCGCGCCATGTATCAGGGTGATCCCACGAATAATCTTATCAGCCTCTGCATAGAGGAGTTGATCGCGCTGGAACTGGATTGCTGCATCGTCATTGGTCAGTTTTGCCTGGCGGCTCCTGAACTCGGCATCCCATTCGCTTCCCTCGCGGGTTTGAAGCCGATATTCATCGCCAATTTTCATGAGAAGCCCTTTATCAGATAGCTGCAGCAGTATGCCCTCAACGTCATTGCGGAGTTTCCCATTGTCAGCACATAGATCATCTACGAGAAGATCGGCGATATGGTCTTTAGCGGCCCGGACGCCGATATCAGCCATGCCATCACGTTTTACCTGCCAGATAAGGAAGATCAGGCCGCAGATCCTCTGCGCCAAAGGACCGTAATCTCTGCCCACCTGAATAATCCGCTCGTTGATCTCGCGGAGGAGTACTCCGGTATTAACCATCTCAGGGGCAAGTGCGCTGAATAATTCATCTCCGGTGACAACTGTTCCCAGGTCTTTGGATGCAATCCTCGCGACAGCGTCGTGAACTATGCGAAGTTGAGAACGAAGCTGACTGTGTGTTCCGGCGGCATCTATCTGGCGGAAGCAGTGTTCCCAGAATCGTCTCCGTACAGGCAACAGGGGATAGTCATCCACAATATATCTGCGGTCTTCTGATACCTCACCGACGCCTGTGCCCTGCAACTGGCGGGATACCTCACCGGCATGGTCTTCCAGTATTTTCTTCACACTGGAAGCGGTATTTGCCTTCTTGAGCAGAAGGACCTTACGGGTCACGGTCTCAACCTCCGCATCGGAAAGCGGAATCCTGATGGTAAAGCGATCCATTAATTTTTGCAGGAGAGGGATGTCGGTCAGGGCGCTCTGGCCAGCAGCAACAATCATGACATGACTGTCCATCTGCTTTGACACCGCTTCGGCAACTTCGGTTATAAGTACCGAGCGATCAGTGGATTGACCGATATACTGCTGCACCTCATCAAGCACAAGGATCGTGCATGGCATCTTTCCATTCTTGCCTACACGTAGCAGAGCCTCTTTGGCGACAGCGAGAAATTGC
This sequence comes from Nitrospirota bacterium, assembly GCA_020846775.1. NCBI lineage: Bacteria > Pseudomonadati > Nitrospirota > Nitrospirota bacterium. The sequence continues at coordinate 166,624 of JADLDG010000034.1, read as the reverse complement.
TCAGTGGTAATGTCAGTAGTCTGTGGTTGGAAATTGGCCTTGATAAGTTGTTTTGCCTCGGCCTCACTATTCGCAAATCCTGGAATTAAGTTGGTTATGGCCAAAGAAAGCACGGGACTTACATAGAGATTGTTCAATTCCCGATCAAAATCCTTTCCAGCCCCTTCAACCGCCCTTCTTACATCTTCATAATGTCCGTTGGCATAAAGCCACAGACAGAATCTCGCTTGCGGATATGACTTTGGTAATCCTGTTGCAGCAAGGAGAACACCAAGGACTGTGAGCCTGACCTGATCAGCGATACCACTGGGCAAAGATCCTGCTGCTGCGATAATCCCGCCCGTTCTTTTGCCGGCAGTATCAAGCTCGCGAAAAAGGTCCTGTAAATCAGAGGGGAGGAACGGCACAAGAGACCGTGCAGTAGACCCATCTGGAAATGGGGTGTCCTGCCACAGGTGGGTAAGCATTTTTAGAAGGTGCGACTTTCCGCTCCCAAAGAAACCGCTGACCCATGCGGCCTGCTGGCTCGGCTTTTCAGTGTTATAGAGATATGCGTTGACGATGAGCTGAATGCCTTTTGCATATTGTCCTTCGCAGACAAATGTCTGGAGTTCGCCTTTGAGTTCTTCTGTAGCATCAATGCGTGATTGCCCCTGGTTGACAAGGGGCTGGGTTGAAGGATCTCTCTCGAGGACATCTTTTATCTGCAACTTCATGTTAAGCACCTCCTCCATGCAAAGATATTGGTATTGCCATATAATTCCATCCGTCACGGGCATCGAGCAAACGGTAGTTATTGTCCTCAAAATGACCGGGGAAAAAGACGACGAGCCTTCCTTTTATTCTATGCTCGATCAACTTAAGTACCTCCGAAACACGTGCGAGGCCGAACAACGAGCCTGCACCGTAAACAGCCACTACAGAAGTAGTGTCTGCATCAGGCATGTCAAGGCAGGCAATGATCTGATCTGCGACATATTGAGCAAACTCCGCCTCCAGCTTGAGCTCCAAATCTTCCGGAGCTTCAAAATAGGCCTCCCGATATTCGTCACCAAACATCCATAGCGCAAATGCCCTAGTAATGTCTACCTCAAACCACTTATGGCCTGTCTCTTTGGTCGCATTTTCGAATGCACTCTTCCGGGAGCGAAGCGTGCGTTCAAGCTCTTTGTCATAGACAATAATGATGATACGCTGTGCCCCGGATATTGTCTGCTGCCACGGAAGTGATATATGCCTGCTGTATTTTTCAGCTAGCTCTTCAATTTTCCCCATCTATCCTGTCCCTCCCTTTGGATCGAGCCGTGAAAGGTTAAGCTCAATTACCCCGCCTGCAGTCCTCATATCAATAAGTCCCATGCGCTTTGCATCCAGCGCTAATTCCATGGCAGCCGATGGGGTACAGTCAAGCACAGTGATCCATCCGGATGAAAAGAGTTCCTGACCGCGAAAACCAGCCATGTATCCCATGAAAAGTGAGTAAGCAATGTTCACAGCACGCGGCTCAACACGTCTTCGTTTCTTGAATGTGCGTCCTTCAAGGTGTCCGGACTGAGACCATGAACTTGCAATGTTACGAACAACTTTGTCAATGATCGTCTCCTTCAACCGGTCACCAACATGGTTTTTTATGGCTTCCTTCAGAGGATCTCTTAGAAATTCTCTCCCTTCAGATAATGACATGATCACTGGCGCTGAGGCAGCTAACAGAGGGTCACGGGCAAGGGCACATGTGAGGGCAAGAAGCCTTCGGGCGCTTTCATCCATAGCCCAGAGATGTCGCAAAACCCTAAAGATCGGAACTAAATTATTCAGGGCATAGAGCTCGCCAAGTCGTTGATTAGTAAGACGGCGAGTTGCCGCAGTGCTCTTTGCAAGACAGTTCTGTTCGATGATGTGTGTGGTATAGTCTGAACGAGAAGATGTTGGGCTAGTACATTTTAGAAGGGTAGAAAGCTCCTCGAACATAATGGTGCGACTGGTATGTGTCCCTTTATCGCCGAAGCGAAATCCAGATTTTTCAGCGGTAGGGGCCGGGCCTGATGAGGGGGAAAATTGTCCAGATACTAAGTTCATGCAGGGATTATATTTAACCTAAGCGAAAATGTCAATGAGTAAATTTATGTGGCCGGCATATTTGCCGGCCATATAAATTTATAAAATATATCAACATGCCGGGTGTGGCTGACGACGGTTCCATAACCGGTCTCGCACGTGAGGATGTAAGCCGCATCAATCAGCTCGTCAGCATTGCAGCCGGCCATATGGCGGAGTGCATGCCAGGGGCGCGCAAGCTTCTTCTGACCCTGACGCGCGAAGGTGCGCCTGACAACGCGCCGCCCGATATTACTTTACAGCCGGCATACGAATGGCTGTTGGCCGGGCCGTCCGCGGATACCCAAAACGCCCGGACACTGAAGTTTACCAGCCATGGATTTGAAGATGAGTAACGGTTCAAATTCAGCAAGACCTGATGAGCCAGTATATAATGTCCAGTATATTATTATGGAGAGCGGCAAATGAAACAGGATTGGATTTTAAAAGAAGCAATGAAGCCCCGTAAATCAAGTGATTTTGTCATACTTGAAAAACCGGATGTAAAGAAACCTCTAAACGATCTTCTCAAAAAAAGATTCTGGCCGGTTATTCATAGCTGTCTTGAGGCCAGTGGCTATGACTACTCCCCGGAGTCAAAACCGGAAACAGAGTGGGTAATAGGCCAGATGCTAACGAGGTCATTAACCTTTGTCCTTTCTGATGGAAGATATGCCTTCTTTAAAGGAACGTTGAGTTGTTCTGCAATAGGCTGGATGCTTGAAAGAGAATTTTATTTGACCTTATCTCAGGAAAATGATATCCGGGTAATAATTGATATATTGGGTAACAGCAGGTTTGCAGGTTGTCCCCCGACCCTGTCAATAGACAGGGCATTAGAGAAACAAGGCATAGACTTTTACCAGATCACCCTTTATTCGGGACATGGGGCCGGTTGGGGCTATGGGGAAGAGTATGTGGATGAGGAAATAAAAAAGGTCATTGATGTCAATATCCGGATGTATGATTTTGCAATAGAGTCTATAATAACTCCACAAGATTTAGGTGAGTTCTTAACGATTGCTTACGAGGCTTATGAGGCATACTGAAGATTACTCCGATGTCAATCCTTGATGAGTCCTCAGTCGCGTCGGATAATTCACCGCAAGTCCATTTTATCATAGAAACAAATGAACATGTTTTTTTTACCATCCTGAACTGCATCCTTTTTTCTTGACATTAATAATAGACGAAGGTTAAATAGGAAGGAGAGATATGTCCAAAAATAATTCGAATAGCCAGTATAAACATGAACCCCGTGAGCTGCCTTCGTATAGCCTTACAGAGGCTGCCCATTATCTTTGCATGCCTGTTTCAACTCTCCGGTCCTGGGTGGTGGGGCGTCATTATTTAGAAAGAAAGAAAAAGAAGTTTTTTAAACCCATTATTTATCCTGCACAGATTTCACCTTATCTGCTTCTATCATTTAATAATTTAGTGGAGGCTCATATTCTTAATGCTATACGAAGGAAACATAATATTTCTTTAAATAAGGTCAGAAAGGCGCTGGCTTATTTAGGAAGACATTTTCCTTCGAAACATCCCCTGACTGATAATACGTTTGTAACTGACGGATTAGATCTTTTTATAGAAAAATATGGTCAATTGGTAAGTATTTCAAGAGAGGGTCAACTTGCAATTATGGATCTGCTAAGGGCTCATCTTAGCCGCATTGAAAGGGGGCCGGACGGTTTGCCGGTACGACTATATCTGTTTACACGAAGACAAGATTATGAAGAACCAAAAACGGTTGTCATTGACCCCAAAACTTCCTTTGGCAGACCTGTCTTGGCAGGAACGGGTATTCCAACGTTAATTATAGCAGAACGGTATAAGGCAGGAGAATCAATTAACGAATTAGCAAAAGATTATGGTATCCAGAAAGTCCAGATCGAAGAAGCAATACGATGCGAACTCTACCCTCAGGCAGCCTGAAAACTTTGTCTTATTCATTGATAGATCATTAGGAAAAAATGTCATTTCCTCAGCATTTCGTCAGGCCGGCGCCAAAGTTGAGATTCATGATGATCATTTTTCTCCAGATACAAACGATCAGACATGGCTTTCAGAAGTTGGAAGGCAGGGGTGGATAGTTATAACGAAGGATGAAAGAATCAGATACCGAAGTATTGAACGTACCGTCTTACAAGAATCAAAAGTGGGGGTATTTATTCTAACAGCAAAAAATCTTACTGGACAACAAATGGCAGATATTTTTGTTAAATCACTACCTGCGATTATCAGATTCGCAAAGAAAAATCATCCTCCGTTTATTGCTACAATTACAAGGAGCGGTAAAATTAACTGCCTTGATGTCTTCCCAGATAGAAATAACAATTCTTGAACAAATATTGAATCCAATATATCCTTCTGATCACTCAATTGAGCAGTTCACGAAACGTCTATGGTAATATGACATAACTACTATCGCGGATGTACGCCCGGCACCATAAAGCCGATACCTCCCAGAGTATAAAAAAATGTTAATGCCGGATGAATGATTTTGCAAAAGACTCCATTATAACTCCGCAAGACTCAGGTGATTTCTTACCGGTTGCTTACGAGGTAAGCTACTTCTTGCCCTTCTCTTCCATATTCAGATTCTTTCACAGGGAATGGGCACAGGTGATTATTTTAACATAAGCGCTATCAGGAATTAAACGCTGGGTGACAGGCTATTATCCCACCTTCTCCGCTAGCCAAATTATGATCAGCGATTGGTAAGGTACATCCCTCTTATTGGCTTCTATCTTGATCCGCTCAAGAAGTGAGGCCGGCAGCCTGATGGAAATAGGCTGTGTGGAAGACTTCAGATTGGGTAAGCGGGCTTCTACAGCCTTTGACCAGTCCAGATATTCGGTCGAGTCATGGGTCTCCCAGAATTTCCGTTCTGCCTTCTCAGATTTAAATTTAGGGATGGGTTTCAGTTTTGGTTTCATAGGATTTTCTCTCCTTGTAATGCATATCCCGGGCGGATATCACCCGGATTTTTGTGCCTTCAGATCTGAGTCCGAATTCCGGACAAGAATACTATGCCTTACATGGCAAGCATCTGATCAATCTTCCCAGGAACGATTCAGACAGCCCGGCAATAAAATTCATTGAGTGGCATAATGAGAATATTTATATGCCGTAACTGCATTTTATTTTGTAGCGACTTTTACCAGATCACCTTTTATTTGGGACACGGGGCCGGTTTGGGGCTATGGGAAAGAGTATGTGGATGAGGAAATATAAGAGGTCATTGATGTTAATATCCGGATGTATGATTTTGCAATAGAGTCTATAATAACCCCACAAGATTTAGGTGAGTTCTTAACGATTGCTTACGAGGCTTATGAGACATACTGAAGATTACTCCGATGACAATCCGTGGTGCGTCCTCAGTCGCGTCGAATAATTCACCGAAATTATCCCACCCTCTCCGCGAGCCAAATTTTAATCAGCGATTGGTAAGGTACATCCCTCTTATTGGCTTCTATCTTGATCCGCTCAAGAAGTGAGGCCGGCAGCCTGATGGAAATAGCCTGTGTGGAAGACTTCAGATTGGGTAAGCGGGCCTCTACAGCCTTCGACCAGTCCAGATATTCTGCCGAGTCATGGGTCTCCCAGAATTTCCGTTCTGCTTTCTCAGATTTAAATTTAGGGATTGGTTTCAGTTTTGGTTTCATAGGATTTTCTCCCTGTAATGCATATCCCGGGCGGATATCACCCGGATTTTAGTGCCTTCAGATCTCAGAGTGAACGTTATGTGCAGAAGTCTTCCATCACTGATTTTACCGAGGGCGTGAAACCTCGATTCAGAGTGGCTGTGTTTTTCGTCATGAAGCATTAACAATGGTTCATTGAAGAAGATCTGTTCAGCCTCTGTCTGAGTGACCCCGTGTTTTTCACTTTTCCTGGCATTTCCTGCGTCCCAGTCGAAGCCTTCTATTTTCTGAAGGTCAATCATGTCTAGTATATTACCATAATATACTTATAGTCGTCAACGCCAGAAGGAAAACAGCAGCAATTCTATGTGAACCCTGTTTACCTTAAATAGAGGTTTTTCGGGGTTAAAATGGTCATCTAAGGCTTTAAATGCTGTAATAAAAATCTATTTCATGAATTAAATAAATGAGTTGGCTTGGTCCGACCCCGACCCAGACCCAAAATCATTATAACATCGCTGTTTTTTTATAGCAGCATTTTTTAACATATGAGATAATTTGAAAAAGAGATATTGAATTCTTTATATAGTAGACTTGGGATTAATCCACATGTGCGGACGTTTCGTTATATTCAGTTCAATACGTAAAATAGCCCTGGAATTTTCCGTTGATCCGGGGGATATGGCATTTAGCCCGGCCTATAATATTGCCCCATCGCAGGAAATCCTCATAGTCCTTTTTGAGGGAGACCGTAAACTTATCAAGTGCAGGTGGGGTTTTATCCCACCATGGGCAAAAGACATGCATATAGGTTACAAGATGATAAATGCACGGGCTGAGACACTATCAGAAAAACCGATCTTTAAATCCGCCATCCGGAGGCACCGCTGCCTTGTTGTTGCAGATGGATTCTATGAGTGGGAAAAGGTTGGCAAAGAAAAGAAACCATATTATATACATCTTAAGTCCGGCAGGCCCTTTGGCTTTGCAGGGCTATATAGTTACTGGCAGACTCCTGATGATAGCCTTATATGTACCGGCACTATCATCACGACCAACGCTAATTCTTTACTGGAACCAATTCACAACAGAATGCCGGTTATCATTCCCGAAGACAGCCGTTCAGAATGGCTTAACCCGGACATTCAGGATGAAAGAAGGATACTGCCTTTACTTACTCCTTATGATTCAGAAAACATGGAAGCATATCGTGTGTCAACGGTAGTAAATTCTCCAGGGAATGATTCGCCTGATAATATTAAGAGCTATCAGGAATTAGAAGCTGGGTGACAGGCGATTATCCCACCCTCTCCGCAAGCCAAACTTTGATCAGCGATTGGTAAGGTACATCCCTCTTATTGGCTTCTACCTTGATCCGCTCAAGAAGTGAGGACGGCAGCCTGATGAGAAACAAGATATGGTACTTTACGAAAGCCTTGACATAAACTTTACATAACTGCTATCATGGCCGGTATGTATAAGCCGCATTTTGATATAAGCCCGGAACTCCTCCGCCTGGTCACTCTTGCAACTGAGATCAGGGTATGGATCAACTCTGCTGTGGTGGATGTCTCGTGGCTGCCGGTCCTTCAACGTGAGACTGCGGCACGATTGGCCCATTCCACTACGGCCATAGAGGGAAACCCCCTGACGCTTCCTGAGGTGGCAGCCATCGCACGGGGAGAAGAGACTGGTGCGACGACAACGGATAAACAGGAGATACTCAATGCGCTTGCGGCCATGCACTGGATATGGGGCAGGAAGTCCGGCGCACTGATCAGGGAGTCTGACCTTTTACACCTGCACCGGCTTCTGACCCGGAAAATCCTCTCAGACGATAAATCGGGACATTATAAAACCAGGCCCAATCGGATAGTAAACCACCGTGGAATTGCAGTCTATTCGCCTCCACCGCCTGATAAGGCCAAACCACTTACTCTGGAACTCCTCGAATGGATAAACTCTACGGGCTCGGAAGCCCTGCATCCCATAATAGCAGGTGCTATTGCCCATCACCGCCTCGTCTCGATTCACCCCTTCGCTGACGGTAACGGGCGCATATCAAGGGCCCTTGCTATTTGGCTGTTTTACTCCGGAGGTTTTGATACCCATCATCTATTTGCACTCGACGAATTTTTCGAACAGGACAGGCAGCGCTACTACCAGAAGATCCAGCAGGCACGGGACCTTGACGATGACCTTGGTTACTGGCTCGAATATGTGGCAGAGGGCGTGATAAGGACACTTCAAAAGGTAAAAGAGCGGATCATCGGGTTAAGCATTTCGGTCCAGGCCCCCCACATGGTGCTTACAAAAAGGCAGGAGGATATCCTGCGTTTCTTGAGGGACAAGGGCCGCGTCAAATCCCCTGATATAGAAAAGGCCTTCTCACTGACAAGGGCTCGTATCGGGCAGATCATCAAGCCGTTAACAGATTCAGGACTCGTTATCCGGGAAGGACAAACAAGGGCCACGACATACCGTCTCCCATAGGTCTTCTTCTCCTCAAGCGATTCCCGTATCAGGGCGCTGAGCGATTTGTCTTCCTTAAATGCCAGCATCTTTGCCTTTTTCAGGTCTGTGAACTTCCCGTCCACCACCCGGATCTCCAGTGGATGCTCACATCCTTAACTTTTTACAGAGGGATTACATATTCAAAGCCATTCTTCAATCTCATAATAACATCGTCTGTAAAACCCCTGTCAAGCCATTTGGTCAGGTTCATCTTTCTGTATATTTGCATTGTCTTTGAGGTATCGTTCATCCCGTCAATAATAACGCTGTCAGCATGGGGGCGCAGCCTTTCTATAAGGGCATCAGGATTCATAGGGAGCACTGGTCCTATAAAGGCGTATGTCCTGATACCACTGTCATGGAGTGTTTTTATTGCATTAATCCTTAACTTCTCTGATGATTACGCTCATGAATCAATATTAACATGTTCCTTCTCTAAAAATGCGTCGAGACTCCATGCCTGTGCTGGATATAGGAGAATTGGGACGTACAGGGTAAGGAGGATCAGGTTTCGGATAAAGGCAGTGGAACCACTCTGTTTAAACCCGATAGACCCGAAACAGCCGCAGTCCTCCAGGTTGATTCCCATGACCACTGTGTAGCCTAATGCCAGGGTGAACCCCAGCAGAGTTGCCCCGGCCATCCAGGCGGCGATTGTTGTCAGGAATCCGAGGGCGAGACAGGTCCCCACCGTTAATTCTATCCAGGGGAGAGTAAGAGAGATCCATGGGATAACGGCTGCCGGAAAGATCTGATAAGCACGGATTACGGCCTCAAATTCCGCACGGGGTTCCATCAGTTTCAACACGCCTGTGAAAATGAAAAAAGCGCCGAAAAGAAGACGGATCGTTAGAAGGAGGATGGGATTACTAATCCATCTCAAGTTTCCCCATAAGGCCATACAGGCTTATTCTCCCTTATTCCCTCTGCCTAATTGAGAGTCAATAGCATCCTTGAAGTTGTTGTAGGTCGCCTGGCCGACTAAGCGGGTATCGTTGATAAAAAAAGTGGGGGTTGAGCGGATACGGAGGGATTCCCCTTCTTTCATATCCGTGCTGACGGCCTTTTTGGTTTCCCGGTTTTCAGTGCACCGGGTGAACTGTTCTATGTTAAGTCCTGTTTCCTTAGCGTAATCCAGGAAATATGGCTGCGGATCGGTCGTCGGGGCCCAGATATCCTGTCTCTCGAAGAGGAGGTCATGATACTCCCAGAACCTGTTTTGAACATAGGCACATTGGGCGGCCTCTGCAGCCGGAAGGGCATTTGGGTGGTTTGAGACAAGCGGAAAGTCATTAAAGATGATCTGTACCTTCTCTCCATATTCTTCAATTATTTGTTTTAATGCCCCCTGGGCATTCCTGCATGCCGGGCATTGGAAGTCGCTGTATTCCACGATCCTGACCCTGGCCTTAGCGGCTCCCTTGACCGGATCTCCCTCACCGTAGGTGGATCCAATCTCCGGTATGCGGGATAAGAGGTATCCAGTCAGGATGATTGCTATAAGGATTCCTGCAGCTATCCAGGAACGGCGTTTAGCCCTCCTGCTTCGGTTTGGTTTTTGTACTGCGGGCTTCTGAGATCTTTTTCCCATGAATTTTCAGTGAGATCGTCGCTTCCTGGCAAAGATTATCAGAAAGGAGGGGGGGTGTCAACCTTACTAAATTGCTTTTATAAAGATCCCCTGAGTTGTCAACAGATTGCTGGAAGGATATAATGGAATCAGATTATGAAACCTGTCAACTGGCTTGCGGCAATTGTAATTATTCTTACCATAACCTCTGGCTGCGGGTCTGTCAGCAGTGATGATTCAGGCAGGCATGTAGGTACCGATGAACTTACCGGTGATCGAGACTACCAATACTCACTGGCCCGTTTCGTGTCTCCTCCTGCTATGGAAACATATCTCAAGGAGGCTATTAAGAAACAGTCCCTTGATATGTCTTCAGGCGGTGTCATTTTTACAGATACGCAGGTAAACGTCGTCACAAATACTATGTCAGGGCAGGAAGTGAAGACTTCTCCTGATAGCTCACAGCCTGAATTTTCGTCAACCAATTTGCAGGAGTCAGGAGTAGATGAGGCGGACCTGATAAAGACCGACGGGCGGCATCTTTTTTTGGCAGTTAAGAGTCCCTACACCTATTACGGATTCATGGAGGGAATGACTGCGCTTGATGATACAGGTTTATTTAGCGGATCGTCCGGTATAGACGACTCTTTCTATAGGGAAAACGCCAATAAGGTCAGGATAATGGAGCTTTCTGATTCCCCGCCGGCATCATCGGAATTAGCAAAGATCAGTTTGTCTGACTCCTCAATGGTAGATAGTCTCTATCTGGTGACAGGCCGTGATGAAGGGCCCACTGACCTCCTTGCGGTTATAGGCACTGGAAGCTCCGGTACCCCAATGGAGTTCTGGTTTATGCCCTGGAACTGGAGAAGCGGCAAGACTACTTTAGAACTGTTCGATGTAAGTGATCCGTCCAAACCTGCGGGTCTGGCTAACATGTCATTCGACGGTTATCTGATTGCAAGCCGCCGCATAGGTGATATTATTTATATTGTTTCACGGTACACCCCCTATATTGAAGGCTATAAATTATATCCTGGAACGGAAAAGGAAAAACAGAGCAATGCCGCTCTTCTGGCAGGCACTTCTCTTTCAGACCTGTTGCCGGATATCAGGATTGATGATAATGAAAAGACGGATCTGGTGACCCCGGAGAATTGTTACCTGCCGCCAACGCCGGGTGAGGATGTTTCTACGCCTGACATCATTACGATTACGGCGATAGACCTCGCATCACCCCAAACGCCAAGGTCAAACTGTATAGTTGGGCAGGCGGAGTCGGTCTATGTCTCTCCGCAGTCCATCTATCTGGCAACGACACGCTATCGCTATGCACCGATGCCTTTATTCAGCGGTAATGAACTGAGCTTTTCAAGTACCAATAGGATGACGGTTGCATACTCGAGCCCTGAGGTGAAGACAGATTTGCATAAGTTTTCTCTGGAGGCTGCTGAGCCGGTTTACAGAGGCTCAGGTGTTGTTCCCGGGCATCTCGGATGGGAGCAGGACAAGAAGTCGTTCCGAATGGGTGAAAAGGACGGATACCTTCGAATCGTCACTTCTCTGGGTGAGACTTGGAACGACAGTGCACAAACAATGTTGACTGTATTGAAAGAATCAGAAACCAGAGAAGAGGAACGTCTAGTGGAGGTCTCCCGCCTGCCGAATGAAGCGAATCCTGAACCAATCGGGAAGCCGGGAGAGAGGCTTTATGCCGCACGCTTCCTTGGTGACAGGGCCTATCTGGTGACATTCCGGATCACGGACCCGCTCTATGTAATTGATTTAAAGGACCCTGCGGCCCCCCATATTGCAGGTGAGATTGAGATTAAAGGTTATTCGGAATTTCTCCATCCAATAAGTGAAAATCTGCTTCTCGGTATCGGAAAGGATGCAATTCCCGATAATGGTCCTGGAGGGTCGGGCGATGGTCGAGGGGCCTGGTACCAGGGGTTGAAACTCTCCCTCTTTGATGTTCAGGACCCTGCAAAACCAGTAGAGTTGGACAGCATAGTGATCGGCCGGCGAGGGACAGATACGGATGCTTTGATGGATCATCATGCCTTTGCCTATATACCTCCGGTTGATGGAAAGCCGGCGCGTGTTGCGCTGCCTGTAAGACTCCATAATACATTAAGCATAAACATGTCAGGGAACCCATGGGATTATTATGATTGGACTCATACGGCCCTGTATCTTTTTGATATCGCTCTACAGGGAAAGAGAGGTTTCACGCAGTCAGGTCAATTGATTGCCGAAGAACGATCCGATGACAATGTCTACGATTACGGCTACGGCAGCGACAGGGCCCTGATCTTAAATGACAGTGCGCATTTCATTCATGAGGGCAGGGTCTGGTCCGCCTTGTGGTCAGATCCATCGAATCCGGAAGGCCCAAAATAACCTGAAGGGAATTGTCAGGTCAGAACGGTATTGAAAATGAAAATGTCGTGCCTTTGCCTGGCAGACTGTGCACCCAAATCTTACCGTTATGGGCCTGTATTATGTGCTTTACTATTGCGAGGCCGAGGCCGGTGCCGCCAAGGTCTCTGCTTCTGCCCTTGTCTACGCGATAAAATCTTTCGAATATCCTTGCTAAATCCTTTTCCGGGATGCCTGTTCCGGTGTCTTCTACATCCACTCTCAAGGTCTCGCCATCTATGAATGCATTCAACCTGACTTCACCATGGTTTGTATACTTAACTGCATTGTCAATTAGATTGACTATAACCTGTTCAAGGCGCACCTTGTCGCTCATAATCTTAGGTATATCTTTTTGAATATTACCGACTAACTTCAACCCCTTGTCTCTGGCGTTTTTTTCAAGGCTGTGAATTACACCCTGAATTAATCCTTGTATATCAACTTCCTCGAGGTTAAGCGGCATCTGCTGTGATTCAAGCTTTGATAATATCAGGAGGTCGTCTATCAGGGCGGTCATCCTGTTTGCGTGTTTGTCAATTATCGAGAGAAATTTATCAAGGATATCGCTGTCCTTCATAGCACCGTCAAGCAGCGTCTCTGCATATCCCTTTATGCTTGCCAGGGGTGTCCTCAGCTCATGGCTTACATTAGCCACGAAGTCACGCTTAATGGCTTCCACCCTCTTTTCTTCTGTAATGTCGCGAAAAAAACCTATCAGCCCCCTTATGGTTTCTTCGACAAAGTGGACCAGTCGTACCTCAAGGACATTCCCATTCTGTCCCTCCATAATAACCTTTCCAGGAGTGGCGTCTTTGGATCTAAGTGTTTTGTCTATTGCATCGAGAACGCTATTGTCTCCAAGTATATCTGAGACTTTCTGCCCGTATGCACTCCCTCTCATCAGAAAGGAATCTTTAAAAAAGGGGTTGGTGAAGAGGATGTTTTTTTCTGAGTCAATAACAAGCACCCCTATCTCCATCTCTCTAACTATGGCTTCTAATAGCTTCACTCTAAAATCCCTACGACGGGGTTAGAAAACCCCGTCTATCGCAGCGATAGGCGGGACATTCATGTCCCGCTGATTTTCATGCCACTTTGCGAGCCCGCGGCTCATGACAGTTCATACAAAAATAACCTCACAAACCCATTCTTCTCATTGCACACAGTTAACTATTCCCTGAATCTGTATCCAAAACCACGTACGGTTTCAATAAAGCTGCCGTAATCTCCGAGTTTTTCCCGCAGCCTTGTCATATGTGTGTCCACTGTCCTGTCAATGACGAAACATCCTTCGCCCCATACCCGGTCGAGCAGAACCTCCCGGGTAAGGACCCTTCCTGGGGACCTGGCAAGTTCCACAAGCAATTTGTACTCTGTGGCAGTAAGGCTCAATATCCTCCCATCAACACTTGCCGTGGACTTGCCTATATCTATACTGACAGGGCCGGCCTTGATGACCTTGATCTCCTTTTCCTGTCCCCTTTTCAAGACTGCTTTAACGCGTAACACCAGTTCCCTGGGGCTGAATGGCTTGATAATGTAATCATCAGCGCCAAGCTCGAAACCTACAATACGATCTATTTCATCACCCTTTGCAGTCAGCATTATGATAGGGATATCGCGTGTGGTTTCACGGTTTTTAAGTACCCCGCAAACCTCTGTCCCTTCCATGCTTGGCAGCATAATGTCAAGGATAATCAGGTCAGGCCGTTTCTTTGCCGCAGTACTAACAGCCTCAGGTCCGTCCTGGGAAGATAAGACATTAAAGCCGGCCTTCTCCAGGTTATACTTAAGAAGTGTCAATATATCGTTCTCATCGTCTACTACTAAGATAGTTTGCTTCACCCGTAAACTCACCATGTATTATGTTTGTAAAAATAACATCTTTTTGTTACCATCATGTTACAAAAGCATGAATTATTTGTAAAGTCATTAATGGGGGAGATGCGTTGGACAAAATGTATGATATAGCTGTAATAGGGGGCGGCCCCGGCGGTTACGTTGCCGCTATTAAGGCGGCACAGCTGGGCCTGAAGACATGTCTCATTGAAAGGGATAAGGCAGGAGGAACATGCCTGCACAGGGGGTGTATCCCGACCAAGTCTCTTCTTCATTCTGCACATCTGTATCACCTTTTTAAAAAGTCTCAGGAGTACGGGATTACATCTGAAAAAGTCGGTTTTGATTTTCTTCAGATTGTCAGAAGAAAAGATGCTGTTGTAACCAGACTTCACAACGGTGTAAAGATGCTGTTAAGGAAGTACGGGGTTGAGGTAATAGAAGCGGAAGGCCGAATTTCAGCTCCTGGTAAGGTGGTATTAATAAAAGGCGGAAAAGTGATTGGCGGGATTCAGAGTAATAATGTCATTCTTGCTACAGGGTCATGCACAATGAGGCCTTCATGGATGCCTTTTGATGACAGGTATGTTGTTACAAGCGATGAGCTCCTTCAAATGGAGGATCTGCCTTCTTCTTTGATTATTGCCGGCGGCGGGGATATTGGTGTTGAGTTCGCCGGGTTCTTTAATACCCTCGGCACGGAGGTTGCTATCATTGAGATGAAAGATTCAATCCTGCCGTTTGAGGAGCGCGACATCAGTACTGTACTCAAGCGTACCATGGTAAAAAGGGGGGTAAAGATACTGGTTGAGACCACGCTTGAGAATGTCAAGGTTATAGATGGAAAGGTTCACGCCGGTGTTAAAGGGAAAGACGGGAGGGGTGAGACGCTTACGGCTGACAGGATGCTTGTTGCCCTGGGCAGAAGACCTGTAACTGCCAATACAGGTATAGAAGAACTCGGCATAGAGCTTCAGAACGGATTCGTTAAGGTCAATGAAAGATATGAAACGTCTAAGGCAGGGATTTATGCCATTGGAGACCTGGCAGGTCCGCCTCTGTTAGCGCACAAGGCATCTCAGGAAGGGATTCTGGTTGCTCTCCACATTGCAGGGAAAGAGGCCCCGGCAATAAAGATCCCTTTAGTCCCCAGGGTGAATTATTCGAATCCTCAGGTTGCCAGTATCGGATTTACAGTGAAGGATGCAGAGGAGAGGGGATACGAAGTTAAGACTGCCAAATTCCCCTTTACTGCAAGCAGCAAGGCCATAATATCAGGTGATGATGAGGGTGGATTTGTCAAGATAGTTGCAGATAAAAAAAACGGTGAGATACTCGGTGTTCACATGATAGGGCCTGAAGTATCAGAGCTTATCGGCGGACTTTCCATAGCGATGTCTCTTGAAGCTGTGGCATCAGATATTTCTCATGTGATATTTCCCCACCCCACACTGTCTGAGGTAATAAAGGAAGCTGCGCATCTGGTCGAAGGAAATGCAATCCACATTTAAAGTCAGAACTGCCGGCTTTGTATCCCGGCCGAGTAACTTCTCTCTATTTCGCAGTCGCTTTTTTTATCTCTGATAGAAGCAGGGCCGCGGGTGTTGAGGACCCCCTGTATCTGATGATCCCGTTGCCATCAATTACGAGGACAGTAGGCATAAGCCTCTGGAAATATTTCTTATTGATATCCCGTGCAGGGTCTAACAGATAAGAGAAGGTTATCCTTGTCTCAAATTGGTTGAGGTAGGACCTGACATCTTCCTCAGAGTCTCCTGCAGTATTAATCCCAAGGAATACGGCTTTTGACTGCCCCTCATTCAGAAGTTTTTGCATCTGTGTCGCCTGAATCATGCACGGTTCACAGATGTGGAACAGGCCCAGTACAATCACTGAACCTTTGTACTGAGACAGCGATACGCTTTCGCCTGTAATGGATTTAAGGGTAAACTCAGGGGCCCTGTCACCGGCTAATGGTACAGACGCGGCAAGGGCTGTGCCCAATGAAAGGATAAAGCTCAACAACATAGTTATTGCAAATAATTTTTTCTGCATAGTGATCTCCTTCTTATTATAATCTATTATTAATAGAAATGTCAGAAAAGTAAAGAGACGACAGATTGATCAAATGTGTTGCTTATATACTTTGATGATTTAGAAAGGGAATTTACATATAATCTGTCATGCATCAGCTTGATTTTTAAGGTGTCAGGTGTTAGAGTGAAAGTTAGGAGGACTCTATAATGTCTGTGCGTGGGATCAGAGAATATCCTGACCCGATACTCCGTCAGATGAGCCGGCGGGTAGAAAAATGGGATGATAATTTACGAAGGCTTATCCAGGATATGAAGGATACCCTGGATGCAATACCGGGACTTGGTCTTGCCGCTGTCCAGGTGGGTGAACCTGTACGCCTCTTTATTTATGACCCAGGACTTTCATCCGAGGGACCTCTTATAAATTATTCTGTTTTTATTAATCCTGTTATTACCTTCAAAGAAGGTGAGGTGAAAGGGGAAGAGGGCTGTCTTAGTGTCCCTGATTTCAGAGAGTCGGTAGTCAGATCTGAGATTGTAACTGTAAAGGGAAATGACATGGATGGAAACAGCATGGAAATAACAGCAGAGGGTCTTCTTGCAAGGGTTTTTCAACACGAAATAGATCACATAAACGGCGTATTGTTCATAGATCATCTCAGTAGTCTCAAGAGAGGGCTGTTTCTCAGAAGAATGAAAAAACGCGAGCGCCAGCAAAGGGCCGAAATGTCGGGAAGGTTATAAGGCAGAATGACTTCCAGGGTCATTTTTATGGGGACCCCCTCGATAAGTGTACCATTTCTTAAAGCTGTCATAAACAGCGGACGAAATGTCGTATCTGTAGTAACTCAGAGTGATAAACCAAAAGGTAGAGGCCATAAACTTACGCAGTCTCCTGTTAAGGAGTATGCCCTGCTGCAGGGGATACCTGTGCTCCAGCCGAAGAAGCTCTCTGACTCCTCATTCTCTGATATGATTAGGTCCGCAGAGCCTGACTATTTGGTTGTGGTTGCATATGGCAGGATAATCCCTGTCGAAATATTACAAATACCAAAGAAGTGTCCGGTAAATGTTCATGCATCCCTTCTGCCGGAATATCGCGGTGCATCTCCTATACAGTATGCAATATTGGACGGAAGGAGCTATACCGGAGTTACCACTATGTTGATGACTCCGGAACTGGATGCCGGGGATATATTGCTCCAGGAACGGATTGATATAGAAAGGGATGACACATCAGGCAGTCTTGGCCTTAAGATGACAGTGAAAGGCGCTGAACTTCTTTTGAAGACACTCGACGGACTGGACAAGGGAGAAATAGTTTCTGTGCCTCAGCAGCATGAGAGTGCAACATATGTTCCTGTTATCCGGAAAGAGGATGGCCTGATAAAATGGAATGATAACGCAGAGAACATATATAACAGGATAAGGGCATTTGACCCGTGGCCAGGGACATTTACATATTATAATGGGACAAGATGGATGATATGGAGGGCGGTTATACTGGGAAACTGTTCCCCGCTATCAGCACCAGGCGAGATTATAGAAGCCGGACCTGATGGCATAGTCGTTAAGACCGGAGACGCAGCCTTAAGAATTACAGAGATGCAGTCAGAGGGTAAAAAGAGGATGGCTGCGGGGGAATATCTCAGGGGACACGCAGTCAGTGCGGGAATAATTCTGAATAACAGCATGGTCGGCTGAACAATGTATTAGGCCGGGGCCATGTGAACGGAACATAAAGTCAGTCGCCCCGGCTGTTATCTGGTGAAGTTGACTGTACCGCATTGGGTGCTTATAATATTCAGGTCAGGCTGCATAATCCGGAGGGGCAAGTAAGTGAACATCAATACATTAAAAACAACCTTTTTCTTAGCTGTTCTTTCAGTCCTGTTCATATTTATAGGTTCTATCCTGGGAGGGCAGAACGGGGCTGCCATTGCACTTGTAATGGCAGGTGTTATGAATATCGGGGCATACTGGTTCAGCGACAGGATTGTTCTTGCCATGTATAAGGCAAGGCAGGTCACTGAAAAAGAATTGCCTGAGTTATACGGCGTGATCAGGGAGCTTGCAATGAGGGCCGGTCTTCCGATGCCCAAGGTATATATCATGGAAAACCCTGCTCCTAATGCCTTTGCAACCGGCAGGAATCCGGAACATTCTGCAGTAGCAGTTACGACAGGGATTCTAAGTCTGCTTTCAAGAGACGAGTTGGCAGGAGTAGTTGCTCACGAACTTTCCCATATAAAAAATCGTGACATATTAATCAGCACGGTGGCTGCTACTATAGCAGGATCTATAAGTTATTTAAGCCATATTGCCTCATGGGGACTGATGTTTGGAGGAGGACGCAGGGATAATGAGGACCGAAGTCCGTTTGGATCAGTAATTGCTATAGCGGTCATGATCCTGGCGCCAATAGCTGCCATGTTAATCCAGATGGCTATTTCACGGTCTCGTGAATACAGGGCGGACGAAAGTGGTGCTGCTATATGTGGTAATCCCCTGTCATTAGCGGGGGCTTTGAAGAAGCTTCAGGCAGGTTCACGCCGGATTCCAATGAACGCTAACCCGGCCACAGCACACATGTTTATAGTCAGTCCGCTTACAGGCGGCGGGATGTTATCTCTCTTTTCCACGCATCCGCCAATCGAGGAACGTATTGCACGTCTCGAGGCCATCGCAGGCAGAAGATAAAGCAAACAACAGCGCCAGGAAATATTTATGTTGACAAACCTTCGTTTTCTATGGTAAGAACCTTTACACCCTGATGTGATAAGTTATTTCAAATTTCAAATTTGAAATTTAGAAAAGGAGTGGTAACCGATGAAAAAGAAAGTCATAGTCAGTATCCTCATTTCAACCTTTGTCCTCGCTATTCTTGCCTTTGTTGATCTAACGCCGGCACAAGCTGAATATGGCGACCTTACCTTGAACAGATACGCAGAGCAGGCAGGTATGCCTCCAGTAGTGTTCCCGCACTGGTTCCATCGTATCAGATTCAAGTGTAAGGTGTGCCATGAAGAGATATTTCTTATGAGACAGGGTTCCAATGATATTAATATGCAGAAGATCATACAGGGCGAGTATTGTGGTAAATGCCACAATGGTAAAATTGCATGGGCGCCAATTTACTGTGACAGATGTCATTCCGGTGCAAGTACTGTTGTAATCCCGGAGGCCCGGGGATTCTTGAAATAACGAATTGGTGGATAGAACCACTTTTATCCTGAAAAGTGATATATCCCCATCAAGTTGAGGGAGGGGGGCTTTATAATGAGGTGCAAGAAAAATCTGAGGTATTTAATATCTGCTGTAATTTTATCAATTGTTGTAATTATCGCTGCGTCATGTTCGCAATTGGGTCTAAAGGAAAATGCAGCAGGAATTGAAGCACCGCCCGAACAAACTGAGGCAGCCCCTTCTGCAGAACCTGCCGTAGTTGAAACTACTCCAGCGCCGGAAACTGCTGCGGCACCAGCGCCGGCACCGCCCCCTGTAGAACTTGCTCAGCAGACACCTGCAGTCAAATCAACTGCCCCTGCTTCAGGACAGAAGATACCTGCTCAATATAAAAACATAGATCCGTCTCTTCTAATATATTTAAGTTCCCGCGGAGTTATTGCAGGGACAGGCGATCCATCCGCTGTTGCCGGAGATGCAGAGAAGATGGGTCAAATGGAACATCCGGCTGCTATGGAACTGGCCAGATTGCCGAAGGACCAATATGGGTTGGTGAACTGGGCGGCAGCTATAAAGAATGGCAATATTAAACCATTGGACTCACTTGAACCAGGGGCGATGGCAGCGCCTCCATTCAATCTTGATATTGTTATACAGACCAAGAGTAAATTTATGGCAGATGTTGTTTATCCTCATTATGTACATACCTTATGGCTGGGCTGTACAAATTGCCACACATCTATATTCCAGATGAAGGCTGGCGGTAACCCGGAGATGACAATGGCGAAGATAGCTGCAGGAGAATACTGCGGAAGATGCCATAACAGGGTCGCTTTTCCACTGACAGATTGCAGCAGATGTCACGTTAAGCCTAAGGAGACTGCTAAAACAGGCCGCTAAATGTCAGATATAATTTCAGGAGAATCGCTTTGTTACGATCTGCTTCAAGAATAATTATTCTGTTTGTAATTATAACAGGGTTCTCGTATCTGGAAATTGTGTCAGCTGCTGATAACAATAGTTCAGCTCCAGCAGGAAGTTCCGTAGTTCATGAGGTCAAAATACCGAGAGGGAAAGATAAATTTGATCCTGCCCTGTTGAAGATCAAGACCGGTGATACAGTTAAATGGATTAATGAGGACGATAGAAGTCATCCTATCGCAAGCATACCAGGCCAGGGAACAAATGATAAAGAACTTTCTTCTGCGCCAATTCCGCCAGGCGGATCATGGAGTCACACATTCAAGAAGTCAGGGGAGTATCCATACTTTTGCTATATTCATTATGTCATGATGGGGGCAGTAATTGCTGAGGATGCAGACCAGACACCTCCTGAAAAGACTGAATAACAGTTTCGGAATGTCTCACTGGCTCTGCCGGATATTTTTCCCATCCAGTCTTCTGCTTATAACTTTATATCTATTTTCATCATCACTGTTATATGCGCAGCAGATAAAAGAATCGTCGCCAAAGCCAAAAGGCCAGCAGGAACAGGCAATCCCACTCCAGATATTGCCGAAAGACAACAATGGGAATATTGACTGGGTCAAGTCTCTGAGGCAGGGTACTATTAAGCCGCAGGATTCTCTGGATCCTAGGAAACCTACCACACCTGTTATAGATCTCGATATAATATTTAAGGTAAAAGGCGATTTGCCTGATGTTGTATACCCGCATTACCCGCACACAGAGTGGCTTGGGTGCAATAACTGTCATCCAAAGATATTCATAATGCAGGCTGGCGCAAATAAAGTAACGATGAAGAAGATTGAAGAGGGACAATTCTGCGGCAGATGCCACGGTATTGTCGCCTTTCCTCTTTCAAACTGCACCCGATGTCATTCAAAACCAAAGAGATAATACCTACCTGATATCTACGGGTAATGATATCATAAAAGTAACCCCATCGCCCGGGGTTGAACGGTTTTTCACATGAATCTTACCTTTATGACTGTCTATTATCCTGTGAACAATAGCCAGACCAAGGCCTGTCCCTGACGATTTGGTAGTGAAGAACGGGTTGAAGATATTTGCCATTATGTCATGAGGTATTGAAGGGCCGCTATTGCTTATCTCTACAATAAGTTCAGGGGGCATCTGATTAGACAGCCTTGATTCAATTAACAGCTCACCGCCGGTTTCATCCATAGCCTGCTCGGCGTTTGCAAAAAGATTAATGAAAACCTGCTTAAGCTGCTGGGGGTCTGCAGATATTAAAGGCATATCTTGTGATATATTAGTCTTAACCCTGATGCCTTTTGAACTCAAGGTATCCTTATACAGTGTAAAGACGTCGTCAATAACCTTATTTATGTTGGTTGCAACAAATGCAGGCCTGGATTCCCTCGCAAATGCCAATATTTCCTGAAGTATTCGTTCAAGCCGGCTTACTTCTTCGTAAATGATCTCCGAGTATTTCTTTACCTTATCCCCTGAAACAGGTTTATCCTTAAGGCGCCTTGCGAAGCCTCCTATAGAAACAAGGGGATTTCTGATTTCATGTGCCATACTTGTGGCCATTTCACCTAATGCAGCCATCTTCTCCTGCTGAATCAATTTTTCCTGAGCCTCCCGCAGGCTTTTATTGGTTTCCTCAAGGTTGGAATATATAAGCGCATTCTCGATGGTTAAACCTGCCTGATTAGCGAACATCATAAGGAATCTCATGTCGTCCTCAGTTATTGGTTTTTTCGTGAATAAGTTATCCACGAAGATTGCGCCTATAACCTTGCCTTTTGCCATTAACGGGGCAGTAGCAAAGCTCTCTGTTCCTATAATATCGCGTAAGGCCGGAAGCACGCGCGGGTCGTCATGGGCGTTTGTTATAATGTAACCCTGTTTATTAAGGACTGTTTTAGCAAGTACGCTTGTGCCGCCCTCAATTGGCACTTCAATGCTGGTTGCCAGCTTATTAATGTTGGATGCCTTGTGTATTGCCATATCATCATCGCTTAATATCCGGTCCCTGAGACTGCCGGAAGAAGGCTGGCTGCTCCACATCATGTGTGCCTCTTCGCCGCTGTCAGGTCCAATTCCAAGCACCCCCCGAAGCATATTTGTCCTTTCATCATAGAGAAATAATATTGCCCTGTTGAATCCCAGTCCTCCTCCTATGGTAACGCCGGTAAGTATGATATGAAGCAGTTTGTCCAGCTCCAGTGTGGTCCCAAGGGTACTGCTAATTTCATGTAATATGGATAATTCCATAACCCTCTTTATGTTTTCCTCGGCCAGCCGCTTTGTCTGATCATAAAGCCGGGCATTTTCTATTGCCACGGAGGCATGTCCGGCAAATGTGGCGAGAAACATCAGATTTGATGCCGAGAATCCCGGTGAGGTACTCTTGTTTGCAATTTCTATTGTTCCTATAAGACGGTCTTTTACTAATAAAGGTACACCCATTAGATTTCTAAGATGTACAATAGCCATCTTCGGGTCGTTGTCATCAACTTTGTCCAGCATCATGCTCTCTTTATGTTCACCGATCCAACCTGTGGTTCCATCCCCAAGTTTGAATCTTAATCGGGGTATAATAGAGTGATCAGCGCCGTGAACTGACTTGGTAACAAGCTCATTTGTATCCTCATCATACAGAGTCAGGATTCCAAAATCTGCATCCAGTAACTCGCTTATCATCCTGAGGACAGAATCGAGTACAAAGTGGAGATCCAGTACTGATGTAAGCCCTTTTGATAGAGAAAAAAGTGTCTCCATTTCTCTGGCATTATTTAATGTCTGATTATAAAGCTTAGCATTTTCTATGGCGATAGAGGCCTGGCTTGCAATAGTGGTAAGCAGCTGCTGGTCTTCATGTGTAAAATTTGCAGATCCCTCCGCTGTCTCGGGCAATTTATCATACAGAGTAATCGTTCCAATAATCCTGTCCTTCGACTTGAGCGGTACACCAAGCATGGTGGATGCCACTACCCGGTTGATTTCCCTGAATTCGGGTGCGGACTGTATGTCCGGTATCAACAGAGGGGCCTCATTAGCTGCAATCGTGCCAGCTATGCCTTCCCCTATATCCAGGTCTTTTAACTTTGTTGCATCTTCCTCAGGCATGCAATATGCTTTAACCACCAGTCTGTTTGTCTCAGGTTCAAGCAGCCTCAAGACGCCGCCCTTAGCCCTGATAACGTAGACGCTGTTTTTTATAATTACTTTTAATATCGTATCCAGATCCAGTGTAGATGTGATAGCCTGACCCATTTCATATAATGATGTAAGTTCAAGCAGCCTGTGATTCATATCCTGATAGAGTTGGGCATTTCTGATTATCCCCCCTACCTCGCGCGCGATTGTTGTCAGCAGGATTATCTCGTCTTCCAGGTAATCTTTAGGGTCAATGGTCTGGACTGTGAGTACCCCGGTGCATTTCCCCTGAACAGTCAGCGGGACCGCAAGCATGGACCTGTATTTCTCCTCTCCTGTCTCAGCGATGAACTTGAACCTGGGGTCAGCATGTGCATCTCTCAGGGCTACAGGCGTCATTTCTTTAGCGACCCAGCCGTTTACACCCTCTCCAACTTTTAGAATGACTTTATCAATTGCGCTGGAATCAAGTCCCCTTGCAGCTTTTAGTGTCAGGCTTATCTCATCCTTTTCCAATAACGAGACATAACAGCAGTCAACCCCCATCTTCACTGCTGTTGTGTTGACTATGGCATTCAATCTCTCTTTGAGTTCAAGAGTTGAATGGGCGATCCTGCTGATTTCACTCAATATCTCAAGGCTTAGTAAGTCTGTGTCAAGTTTCTCTGCGGTTTTACCGGATTCATCAGTCATATCTCTCTGCTCCGAATTTAAAAGGTGCCAGCAATTGCTATACTAACAAAATTCCATGTTATAGGCAATTATGGGTCCGGAACCTCCTGTTATCGTGCAATGCATAATTGCAATCTAATCTATGTTCAGTTATGATAATGCTGATATGAAGTTTTGCGATGGAGACCGGGTTCATTTTATTGATAGAAAAGGGAGACAATATCCCCTCTTACTTTGCAGAGGCAAGGTGTTTCAGTTTAGTGGAGAGAAGATTCCTCACGATGACATTATTGGCCAGGAGGATGGAACTACAGTTACATTATCAAGGGGGAGTAAATTTATAGTCCTGAGACCAACCCTTTCAGAATACATCCTTAAGATGCCGCGCGGGGCTCAGGTAATATATCCTAAAGACATAGGGACGATCCTGATTTGCGGGGATATATACCCTTCGGCCACAGTGGTTGAGGCTGGTATTGGTTCAGGGGCATTAACTATGGCATTGCTCAGGGCTGTCGGAGAGTCGGGTGTTGTAATTTCATATGAAGTAAGAGAAGATTTTAGCAAGAGGGCATTTGAAAACATACAGCTTTATAATGGAAAGACCAATAATCTGATAATCAGAGAGCAGGACATTTACAATGGCATAGAGGAGGAAGGTGTAGACAGGATAATCTTAGACCTTCCGGAGCCATGGAGGGTTGTGCCGCATGCAGTACAAACATTAAGAAATGGCGGCATCTTCCTCTGTTATCTGCCCACCATACTGCAGGTCTCGACAGTGGTACGGACATTGAAGGAATCGGGTAATTTTATTCATATTGAGACAAGCGAGACACTGTTCAGGACCTGGCATGTAGAGGACAATAGCGTAAGACCGGATCACAGAATGGTTGCTCATACTGGTTTTATAACAACTGCAAGAAAAGTAGTGTTTACAAAGGATTTGCGGGTGAACCATCATGAACCGGAGCTTGATGAAAATTCCCTCTCCTTCGTGGAGAGGGGAGGGTGAGGGTGGGTCTTTCAAGTTATCATGGAACCGTTAGAAGACGAGTTTGGTGACATTATTCAAAAGGCACGGACAGGTCTTGGACTGACCATAAGACAGGCAGCTGACATGTCCGGATTAGCTGTTTCTGTATTGGAAGATATGGAGTCATACGGATACAGACCTTCTGAAGAAGAATCAGGAACTATTGCCGCTGTTCTCGGTCTCGACCCTGAGAAGCTTTATGGGATAGCCTCAGGAAAGTGGTATCCCCGTGTTTATTCGCAGGAGCTCGTATCTGATGTTATTGTTGTCTCCGGTTCAATAGGATCATATAAAGTTAACGGTTACTTCCTCTATGACAGTGTTGCAAGGGAGGCGGCACTATTTGACACTGCAAATGACAGCAGGACTGTCTTAAGATATTTGAAGGACATAGGATCAGAGTTGCGATATATCTTCCTGACACATTGTCACTCTGATCACATTGGCGGGTTAAGAGAGATTTTTCATTCTTCGGGTGCGAAAATATGTATACCTTATGGAGAAGCATCTGAAGGTTTAACGGACGATATGAAGAAAAACGGATGCATAGTAAAGGATGGTATGGATTTTAAGACAGGAAGATATTCCATTAAGGCTGTTTCAACACCAGGGCATACCGGTGGAAGTACATGCTATACTACCAGGGATTACTGTTTTTCAGGAGACACCCTCTTTGCAGGTTCCATAGGCAGACCTTTCAGTTGTGACGGGTACAGCACACTATTAAAAAAAGTGAGAGAAAAAATCTTATCCCTGAATGAAGGGGTTAGAATCTTTCCCGGACATGGTCCCGCTACTACAGTTGCAGAGGAATCGGAGCATAACCCGTTCTTTTAAATCATGATGAAAGGCGCTCATAAAATGAAGGACTCAATTACTGGATTGTCGAAGAAAGACATCAAAGACCTTCTGGATGAAAACAAAGACCATGAATGCTGCGGAATAGGCCGTGATAAGATTTGTGTCAGGATAGAATCCATGGCTAATCTGCCATCGCGATATGGGCAGTTTCAGGTAGCGGCGTTTTCCAATAACATGGACAACAAAGAGCATGCCGCAGTTATTCATGGAAAAGTTGTGGAACAGGAAGATGTGGTTGTCAGACTGCATTCAGAGTGTGTGACCGGCGATGTGTTTGGTTCGCTCAGGTGTGATTGCCAGGACCAGCTTGTTACTGCGCTCAGGGCTATCGGCAGGATGAAGATGGGGGTGTTGATTTACCTGAGGCAGGAAGGCCGGGGTATTGGACTTGCAAACAAGGTTAGGGCTTATGCCCTTCAGGAAGAAGGTCTTGATACCAGAGAGGCAAATATCGCACTTGGTTTTCATGATGATGAAAGGGAGTATAGTGTTGCAGCGCACATCATAAAGTCTCTGAAGATAAAATCAGTCCGGCTTATGACAAACAATCCTCAGAAGATTGCAGAGCTTAAACAGTATGGTGTTGAGGTGACAGAGAGAATACCATTAATTATCTCTCCAAATAAACACAACCGCTTCTATCTTGAGACAAAGGAGAAGAAGTTGGGGCATCTCCTGGAAGGGGTAGCAGGCCGTTTCCAGGAACAGATGGATATCCCGGTTTTCAAAAAACGAAAAATAAGATAATCGTTAAACGGGGTAATGAAGTGGATTAAAAACTAAGCCCCCCGGAATGCCTGCATAGCCTCTTTATATATTTCATCAGGATTGTCTCTATACCGAGGCGAGAAGTGAAAGATAACCAGCTCTTTAACGCATGCCTTCTGAGCCAGCTGACCAGCCTGTTTAGCGGTAAGATGAAACCGTTCCGATGCTATCCCACTGTCTTTATCAAGAAATGCCGCTTCACAATACATGATATCCGAATCTCTTGAGAGCGATATGATCTTTTCCTCATTTTCTGAATTATAGACTGCATCAACAATATAGGATAACTTCTGTCCCTCTGTGATTGTTGTAATCTTGTCTGCTAATTCACCTAAGGTGAAGGTCCGGCTGCCATCTTCAGCATCGCTTCCGGTTATCTTAATCCTCTCGCTGTCAGGAGCTCCTTCCCATAGTGCCTGCTTGAAGCTCCTGAGCCACGGGCCAACCGGAAGGTTCAGACGATCAAGTTTTTCCCTGTCTATATTGATGTGAAATCTTTCTTTCAGGGCAAATGCAAGCGAAGTAATTTTATGATCAAGAGACGCGCAATATACTGTAAGCATATCTTCATCTAAAATAATCCCGGAAAAAGGTTTGTTGCTTAAGTCACGCCGTCTGAAACCATCTCTTGCGTGGAACTCAGTCATTTTTAAAATTCCGGCGTTTACCTCGGTAATTCTAAGAACGAGAAGATAATCTTTTGTCAGGTTCCACGTATAACCCCTCAACTTGCCTTCAATACAGTCAGTGATCCCTGTCGGACCGAAAATTCTCATTGTCTTATCCCGGTTCAGGACAGTCCTTAAGATACTATCAAATCCAATGAAGTGGTCCATATGAGTGTGAGATACAAAGATGTCGGAAACCTTCAGCAATTGAGATGCATTAAGCCGTGAGACATCTCCTGCATCAAACAGCAGTGCCCGTCTGTCCCACATTATATCAATATAGAGACCCGGATCATCAAAAGGGCCGTTTATTAAAGAGGCATGTAATAGGGGCTTCATAAGGCAGGTTTATAAGTTCATGACAGGTCCGGAATCGGGGAGTCAGGAGAACCATCTTCTCCCAGAGATGCCTCTTCAACAGCAGATTCAACCTCCTGCTCAAAGTCCTCTCCAAGTTCATCACCAAATTCCTTACCCATCTTTTTCATGAATTTTGCAACGCTGGCTGGATTGTTCTCATCAATATCACCCCACTTGCCGGGATCAGCCAGTGATTCAAGCCGTGCCTCCTCAGACTTGGGAGCTGCAAATCGGGAGAAAAGACGTGTCAGTTCATTACTGCCGCAATGCATGCAAACAGGCTCCTGAGACGACCGGTTCAAGAGAAGAACTGTCACCTTCTTCCGACAATTGTTGCATTTGTATTCATAAATTGGCATGATGCAATTTATAATATCATTTCTGATATGGAATTATCAAATGTCCATGTACTCCATTGACAGGAGTCTGAATATCCCATCATATTGGGAATGCCAAATCTCCCCGGTTATTTTTTGAAAATAAAAAAGACCGCCCCTATCATAAAAAGAAATCCCACTGCATAATTCCACCTGAACTCTTCCTTAAGATATAAGATTGAAAAGACTGAAAAGACGATGAGGGTTATCACCTCCTGAATAGTCTTTAACTGTGCGGCAGAGAAATCATGATGTCCTATACGGTTTGCCGGGACCTGGAAACAGTATTCAAGAAAAGCGATAAGCCAGCTGATTAGTATGACCTTCCAGAGTGCAGTGTCTTTATATTTAAGGTGACCATACCATGCGATAGTCATGAATATATTGGATATAGTTAACAGGATTACCGTTGTCATTTTCCGGGTCGTTATTGTAACACAATTTATAAAAAATGTTTAAATATCCTGTCCCTTTTTCCACAATATGTTAATATGAAGGCAAGGGTCGTCAAAGGGCTTTGTATGTTAAAAAAGTGATGATACATGACAGGAGAAATTCTTATTGGATGTTGTCATTTTATCCCGTCTTCAATTCTTTCTGACGATCTCGTTTCATTTCATCTTTGTATCCATTAGTATTGGATTGGCCTGGTGGCTTGTAGTCATTGAGCTGCTTGGCTGGAGACTAAGAGATGGAGAGGTTTATCTTGAGGCAGCAAAATTTTTCAGCAGGCTGTTTGCCATTACATTTGTAACAGGTACTGCCACAGGTATAGTCATGGAGTTCCAGATAGGTATGAACTGGTCAGCGTTTTCAAAGTTCTCCGGTGACGTATTTGGTCCTTTGCTTGCTGCAGAAGGGCTTATTGCCTTTATGATTGAAGCCTTCTTTCTCGGTCTCTATTTATTCGGGAGGAATAAGGTGCCGCGCACAATACACCTGCTGTCCATATTTATGGTTGCCGCAGCTTCTACTATTTCTGCCTTCTGGATACTGGCGGCGAACTCGTGGCAGCAGACACCTGCGGGATTTGTTATTAAGGATGGAAGGGTGGTGTTGACGGACTTCAGTGAAGTTATATTTAACCCGTCAACATTACAGCGGTATTTTCATACAATGGATGCAACATTTATTTCCGGGACTTTTTTTGTAGCAGGGATTTCATCATATCTGCTTCTTAAGAACAGGAAGGTTGATGCTGCACGAAAGTTGCTGAAGTACTCCATCATTGCGGGTCTTATCTTAACAGTGCTTCAGGTTATGCCCATTGGTCATGAACACGCAAAACAGGTTGCCCTTACTCAGCCGGAGAAGTTTGCCGTCCTTGAGGCTGTAGAAGAGACCCGGGCATATGCCCCTTTTGTTTTATTCGGGATTCCGACGAATGGTCAGGATGAGCTTAAATGGGCGGTAAAGATTCCCGGTCTCCTGAGCCTTATTACATTTAGTGATGCAAGTGCAGTGATTAAGGGTGTTAAAGAATTTCCTCCGGATGAGTTGCCCCCCAGGCTTATTCCATTTATTGCATTTCGCACGATGGTGATACTTGGTATATATTTTATTATTCTGACACTGTACGGTGTCATTAAACTCTATCGCGGTAGACTGTTTAATTCAAAGAAATTTCTGCGATTACTTGTCTGGTCTATGCCGCTCCCGATTATTGCCTCCCAGCTTGGATGGATCGCCGCTGAGGTTGGGCGGCAGCCCTGGATTATCTACAGGGTCATGAAAACAGCAGCAGGTGCGACCATAAATTTACCGGCTGCAAATGTATTATTTACACTTAGTATGTTTGTTATCCTGTATACACTTATTGGCGGATTATACGTTTATCTTGTCAGGAGGGAGATAAATAAATGGACCTGAACATGGTATGGTTCCTGTTGATTGGCTTTCTTATTACAGTTTACACCATACTTGATGGTTATGACCTGGGGGTAGGGTTCTTACACCTGTTCGCAAGGGATGAACATGAGAGGCGTGTTAATATCAGTGCTATAGGTCCACTCTGGGATGGCAATGAGGTCTGGCTTGTAACAGAAGGCGGGGCCCTGTTCGCTGTTTTTCCTGTTGTCTACGCTACAGTCCTGAGTGCATTCTATATTTTATTTTTTCTCCTGATGTTTTCATTAATCTTAAGGGCCTTATCTATCGAGATTCGTAATAAGGCAATATCCGAAGGCTGGAAAAGGTTCTGGGATTGGGGCTTTGGGATAGGAAGTCTTTCGACAGCTGTATTGTTTGGCATTATGCTCGGCAATATCCTCCAGGGATTGCCTGTTGATGAGGGGCATATTGTTGCCATACAGTCATTGCCGCTGTTCAATACATTTTCTGTTTTTACCGGTATACTTGTCCTGGCCCTGTTTACCATGCACGGTGCGGTATATTTGACATTAAAGGCTGACGGCCTGTATCTTCAAAGGGTAAAGAGGCTCCTGTTTACTGCATGGGTTGTCTTTATAATCCTCTATTCCTCTGCAATTGCAGTCACTGTTTACTCATTACCGGATATGTTTGAAGGCCTGGTAAACAAACCACTGTTAATCCCTCTCGCAATAATAAATCTTGCATCCATTATTTATCTACCTTTCGCAAACAGACGCGGTCAATATGGCAGGGCATTTACAACCTCTGCAGTAATGATTGTTTCAATAATGTGTCTGCTTGGACTGACCCTCTTTCCGGATATGCTTCCATCAACTATTAATCCGCTTTATAATCTGACTGCCTATAACGCGTCAGCAGGACCGTACACATTAAAGGTAATGCTGATTATTGCACTGATCGCCCTTCCAATTATTACCGTGTATGCGGTCTTAATTAATCGTGTATTCAGGGGAAAGGTCGTGCTGCAGGATGAAGGTTATGAATGACAGAATAATTGAGTCCTATATCGGAAGGCACTCTTTAAGGAACCTGCCGGTATATGATTTATTGCACTCAGCTACCTCCTCAGGTGTCCCTTCTGCCACAATCTCCCCGCCATTTTCGCC
Source organism: Nitrospirota bacterium (assembly GCA_020846775.1). NCBI lineage: Bacteria > Pseudomonadati > Nitrospirota > Nitrospirota bacterium. The sequence goes on along the minus strand of JADLDG010000034.1, from coordinate 135,478 downwards.
GCCCTCCGGTCCGAGGTCCACTATGTAATCTGCAGACTTTATCACATCCATGTTGTGCTCTATGACAACGACTGTGTTCCCCCTCTCCACAAGGAGGTTGAAGACATTGAGGAGTTTTCTTATGTCATCAAAGTGCAATCCTGTTGTCGGTTCATCTAAAAGGTATAAGATGTCTCTTGCATCCCTTCTCCATATCTCACTGCATATCTTTAATCTCTGCGCCTCGCCGCCGGATAATGTGGTTGCAGGTTGCCCGAGCCTCAGATAACCAAGTCCCACCTCGTTAAGCAGATGGAGGTTGTCCCTGAGGGAGTCCTCATTAGTAAAGAAGATTTCTGCCTCGCTTATTGTCATCTTTAGTATGTCACTTATATTCATTCCCTTATATCTGATCTTCAGTACCTCCGGCCTGTAGCGCTCTCCCTCACACTTATCACAGGTAACATAAAGGTCTTCAAAGAAATACATCTCGAGACGTTGATAGCCGCTTCCCTGACATGACTCACACCGCCCGCCTTTGGTGTTGAATGAAAACGCAGAGGGCGTTAGTCCCGCAGTCCGTGCCTCCCTCTGTGATGCGAATAGTTTTCTGATAACATCAAATCCCTTGATGTAGGTAATAGGGTTTGACCTTGGAGTCCTGCCTATTGGTTTCTGGTCAATCAGTCTTGTGCCCCGCAGGTGCTCTGCTCCATAAAGCCGCTCAAACTTCCCCATCTTCTCGAAATTAAGCCTGAAGACACGGGCGATTGCCCTGTAGAGGGTGTCCTGAATCAATGTGCTTTTGCCTGAACCGGAGACGCCTGTTATACATGTAAGGGTTCGAAGAGGTATCTTCAGCGTGATATCCTTCAGGTTATGTTCCCGTGCCCCGCTTAATATGAGAAACTTTCCGCTCCCCGCCCTTCTTACAGATGGCAGTCGTATATACTTCTCACCGCGGATATATCGTGCAGTAAGACAGTCAGATTTCCTGAATTTATCTTTATTGTCTGAAAAAACCACCTCTCCGCCGTTCTCTCCGCCTCCTGGTCCCATCTCTACAATGTAATCTCCGGACTCTATCATGGTCTTGTCGTGCTCAACAACGATCACCGTGTTGCCCGACTCTGCAATCTCCTGCACTATATCTGCAAGCATGCCGGTATCCCTTGCATGAAGACCGATGCTTGGTTCATCGAGTACATAGAGTGTGCCTACAAGTCTTGATCCAAGTTGATTTGACAGGTTTATTCTCTGAGATTCACCACCGGAAAGCGTTCTTGTCTGACGATTAAGGGTCAGATAATCGAGGCCGATCTTTATGAGAAAACCTATCTTCATCTCTATCTGTTTTTTTATATCTTTTGCTACATCTTCTTCGAACTGAGTCAGCTTCAGGGACGAGAACCATTTGTAAAGCCCGCTTACAGGCATATCGCAGATCTCCTGTATATTTATACCTTTTCCTTCCCCTGCATCTCCTATCCTTACATTAAGGGCCTCTGGCCTAAGCCTTGCCCCCTTGCAGGATGGGCATCTGGAAGGGCTCCTGTAGCGGCTGATGAATACCCTTACGTGAAGCTTATAGCGCTTTCCTTCAAGGTATGAGAAGAAGTCATTAATGCCTTTGAAATCAGGGGTACCTTTGAACAGCTTGTCTTTCTCATCCTGTGAGAGTTTATTATAAGGTTTGGACTTGTCTATGCCCTGTTTTTCTGCTGCAGTTAAAAACTGTTCCTGCCACCAGGTATAGGCAGGTTTGGTCCATGGTTCTATTGCACCATCTTCAAGTGTGAGGTGCTTGTCCGGAACTATGAGGTCTTCATCATACTGGAGTATATCTCCGAAACCCTTGCATTGGGTGCAGGCCCCGACCGGATGATTGAATGAGAAAAGGAGTGGTTCGGGTTTCTTAAAAACGGTATCACATTTATGACACTTGAATTTAGTGTCGAACCTCAGGGTCTCACGCCCAATAATATCTATGAGAATACTTCCCCCGCCTTCCCTGAATGCAAGTTCAATAGAATCAGATATCCTCTTGCGGCTTTCCGGATTAATAGATATACGGTCAATGACAGTATGTACATCACCTTTTGAATAATGTTCTTCTATACCTGAAGGGAGTTCACCGGGAAGGGTAAATATCTCGTCCCCCGACTTGAACCTGAAAAATCCCCTCCCTGCAAGATTGCCGAGGAGGGTGTTTAATGCCTCCTTGTTTGACACCCGGTTCTTATTGGTCTTCACCGGTTTTTTGTTTTTCGTATTGGAAACAACTTCATCAGCTATGATTAATGGAGAAAGGATGAAAGCCCTCTGGCCGTCATAATTATCCATTAACTTGCTTAAGACAGCGGAAGGATTATACGACCGGACATCAATATTACACACCGGACAGACGACCCTGCCGGCCTTTGCAAATAAAAGCCGAAGGTAGTCATAAATCTCTGTTGCTGTTCCTGCAGTTGATCGTGACGACCTGACGCTGTTTTTCTGCTCGATGGCAATGGCAGGCCTGATATTTCTTATAGCATCAACATCAGGTCTGTCTATTTTTTCTATGAACATCCTTGAATAAGATGAGAGTGACTCGATATAGCGCCACTGACCCTCTGCAAATATGGTGTCAAAGGCAAGGGATGACTTGCCTGACCCGCTAATCCCTGTTATTACAGTAACCTTATTGTGGGGAATTGACAGGTTAATGTTCTTGAGATTGTTTTGCCTGGCGCCCTGGATGATAAGATACTTGCTGCTCATGATATTGAAAATAATTATTGATAGTAAACTTAACAGAATATTATAGCATATTTAAATGCATTGCGATTGCACGTGATCCATTTTTTCAATCTTTTTCAGACAATATTGTTCAGGCAGTTATTGTCTTGACAATAATAAATGATGCAGATATTCTGAAATCTATGATTGAGGACCAACTATGCGTTAATCCGTTTAACTTGCTGAAAAGCTTGCCAACAAGGCACAAAGACAAATAGTTTAACATATTCATATTACTGAGACGGAGGATTGAAGCATGAGATTTATTGAGATATACATCAAGAAATGTTGCAAGGCCGGTATTATCCTGGCTGGAATTGTAGTTGTGACCCTGACGCTGGCCGGATGTAATAAAGGGGACAAGGCAGCCACAATGCCGCCGGCCGGGCCACCCGAGGTGGGTGTTGTTACAATACGGACGCAAAGGGTGGCACTTACCACGGAACTTCATGGTCGAACCTCCGCCTACCTTATTGCAGAAGTGCGGCCCCAGGTCAGCGGCATCATCCAGAAACGCCTGTTTACCGAAGGTGCGGATGTCAAGGCTGGAGATCTGCTCTACCAGATCGCCCCTGCCACCTACCAGGCGTTCTACGATAGCGCAAAGGCAGCGCTTGCGAGGGCTGAGGCCAATCTCACCCCCGCCAGGCTTAAGGCCGAGCGTTACAAGGAACTCATTGCATTAAATGTGATCAGTCAGCAGGACTATGATGATGCAGGCGCAGCGTTCAATCAGGCAGAGGCCGATGTGGAGTCTGCCAGGGCCGCTGTTGAATCGGCGCGTATAAACCTGTCCTATACGAAGGTAACCGCACCTATCTCCGGACGAATCGGTCGCTCATCGGTTACGGACGGCGCTCTGGTAACCGCCAGTCAGCCTGCTGCACTGGCTACCATCCAACAGCTTGACACCATGTATGTGGACGTCACTCAATCCAGCACCGATCTGCTTCGTCTGAAGCAAAGCCTGGCCAGCGGTGCGTTGAAAAGCGACGGGACTGCACGGACACGGGTCAAGTTGCTTCTGGAGGACGGCAGTGTCTATCCATTGCCCGGCACCCTGAAGTTTTCAGAAGTTACAGTGGACCAGAGTACCGGATCCATCACGCTGCGGGCGATCTTTCCGAATCCGAAGCGGACGTTGCTGCCCGGCATGTTTGTCAGGGCTGTCCTGGAGGAGGGTGTCAATGAGCATGCGATTCTGGTTCCCCAGAGGGGTGTTACGCGCAATCCGGCCGGAGATGCCATGGTCCTGGTTGTCGGAAGCGAAGAAAAGGTGGAACCCCGGGTCATCAAGGTCGTCCGGACTGTAGGAGACAAATGGTTGGTCAGCGAAGGACTGAAAGCAGGTGATCGTGTCATCGTCGAAGGATTACAGAAGGCGCGCCCGGGAACGCCGGTAAAGGCCCTTGCATTCGACAGCAAGGCTGATGCCAGCCCTGTTGATACGCCGAAAACAGCAGTAAATAAATAAAGGAGGCGTTTCATGCCCAGATTCTTCATAAATCGGCCCATCTTTGCAATAGTGATCGCGATCATGGTTATGCTTGCGGGTTTTCTGGCGATCATGACGCTGCCGGTTGCCCAGTATCCTCCCATCGCACCGCCTCAGATTACCATTAATGCCTCGTATCCTGGTGCTTCGGCCCAGACTGTGCAGGATACGGTTACGCAGTTGATCGAGCAAAAGCTCAACGGCATAGACAACCTGATCTACATGTCTTCCAGCAGTGACTCAAGCGGAGCCGTGGCGATCAACCTGACCTTCAAGGCAGGCACCGACCCTAACATAGCCCAGGTGCAGGTGCAGAACAAGCTGCAACTGGCTGTGCCGCTTCTGCCTCAGATTGTGCAGCGGCAAGGGATACAGGTGGTCAAGTCAACCAGGAACTTCCTGATAATCGTCGGGCTTGTGTCGGAAGACGGCTCCATGGACCGCAGCGCACTGACCGACTACCTGGTCTCGAACGTCCAGGATATTATCAGCCGGCTGGAAGGAGTAGGCGAACTGCAGATGTTCGGCACTCAGAATGCCATGCGGATATGGCTGGATCCTGCCAGGCTGAGTAATTACAGGCTGACAACCGGTGATGTGATAGCGGCGCTGGAGGCTCAGAATGCCCAGATTTCGGCAGGCCAGTTCGGCGGCACACCCGCCTCTGCGGGACAACAGTTGAACGCCCCTATCACGGCCCGTACACTGCTCCAGACCCCGGAGCAGTTTGACGCTGTTATCCTGCGCACCAACCCCGACGGTTCGACGGTAAGGCTCAGGGATGTGGCCGAGAGCAGGATAGGCACTGAAAACTACGATATCCAGTCATTTTACAACGGAAAACCGGTGGGCGGAATGGCAGTCCGTCTCTCGGCGGGCGCCAATGCCCTCGAAACGGGAAACCGGATCAAGGCCAAGATGGAGGAGTTGTCGCAATACTTTCCTGCCGGTATGAAGGTGGTCTATCCCTACGATACCACGCCGTTCATTGAGATCTCGATCAAGGGAGTCGTAGAGACCCTGATCGAGGCTGTTTTCCTGGTCTTTATCATCATGTTCCTATTCCTCCAGAACATCAGGAGCACCCTGATCCCAACCATCGCGGTGCCGGTTGTGCTGCTCGGCACCATGGGCGTCCTGGCGGCCGCCGGTTTTTCTATCAATACGCTGACCATGTTCGCCCTGGTGATTGTTATAGGTCTTCTGGTGGACGACGCCATTGTTGTGGTGGAGAACGTGGAGAGGATAATGCTCGAGGAAGGGTTATCTCCCCATGACGCCACGATCAAATCCATGGGGCAGATTACAAGCGCCCTCTGGGGCATTGCCACAGTACTGACGGCGGTCTTTCTGCCCATGGCCTTTTTTGGAGGATCGACTGGAGTCATCTACCGCCAGTTTTCGATAACTATTATCTCCGCTATGATCCTCTCCGTGCTGGTTGCCATGATCCTGACACCAGCGCTCTGCGCCACTCTGCTCAAGACGGCCGAAAAAGGGCATCACGCCGGCGCAGCCAGCTGGTTTAGCTGGTTTTTCCGCCAGTTCAACAACGCGTTTGAGCGCAGCAGGGCGCTGTATGAACGTATCGTGGGCCGCTCCTTCGGTAAGCCGGTGCGTTACCTGGTGCTGTACGGCGCGATCGTTGCGGCTATGGCATTCTTTTTCCTGCGGCTTCCAACCTCCTTCCTTCCGGATGAGGACCAGGGATTCATTGTCTGCCAGATTCAGCTTCCTGCCGGCGCCACACAGGAGCGCACCATCAAGGTGATGCGCCAGATGGAGCGGCATTTTCTTGAACAGGAGAGCAAGACAGTAGAAGGTATAATCACCGTTGCCGGGTTCAGCTTTGCCGGCAGGGGCCAGAATATGGGGATCGCCTTTGTAAAACTAAAAGACTGGAAGCTGCGGCCGACTCCTGATCTGAAGGCGCCTGCCATTGCCGGCCGGGCTATGAAGGCATTTTCGCAGATCCGGGACGGTCTGGTCTTTGCTTTTTCACCTCCGGCGGTTGCGGAACTGGGGCAGGCCAGTGGTTTTGATCTTCAACTGCAGGACCGTGGCAACCTGGGACATGACAGGCTGATGGAGGTCCGCAACCAGCTCCTGGGCATGGCCATGAAAAACCCGAAAGTGATGGCTGTGCGGCCCAACGGCCAGGATGACTCACCCCAGTTCAAGCTTGATATAGATGATGTGAAGGCCGGCGCCCTTGGGTTGTCCCTGGCCGACATCAATAGCGTTCTGACCACTGCATGGGGCAGTGTCTACGTAAACGACTTTATTCAGAACGGCCGGGTAAAGAAGGTATTTCTCCAGGCAGACGCCAGTTACAGGATGCTCCCGAGGGATATCAACAACTGGTATGTAAGAAACATAAACGGAGATATGGTGCCGTTCTCGGCCTTTTCTAAGGCCCATTGGCTGTACGGCTCTCCCCGTCTGGAGCGGTATAACGGCATACCATCCGTAGAGATCATGGGACAGGCAGCGCCCGGGGTGAGTACCGGCGAGGCTATGACTGAAATGGAAAAAATGGCGGCCCAACTGCCGCCAGGGATAGGCTACGAATGGACCGGCCTCTCTTATGAGGAAAAGAAGGCAGGCGCTCAGGCCCCGGCGCTCTACGCCATCTCGCTTCTGGTAGTGTTCCTCTCCGTGGCCGCTTTGTATGAGAGCTGGACCATTCCCTTTGTCAATCTGCTGATGCTCCCTTTAGGCCTGGTTGGGGCGGTTACCGTTGTTACGATTCGGGGACTGCCCAATGACATCTATCTGCAGATCGGTCTGCTCACCACCATTGGGCTTTCCACAAAGAACGCTATACTGATTATCCAGTTCATCAAGGGGCAGCTTGTGCAGGGGCATGAGCTGGTTGAGGCCACTCTGACTGCGGTGAAGATCAGGCTGCGTCCCGTCATAATGACCTCTCTTGCCTTCTTCTTCGGCACCCTGCCGCTGGCCCTGACCCGCGGAGCAGGGGCCGCGGCCCAGAACGCTATCGGCACCGCCGTCACCGGCGGGCTGCTTTCGGCTACTTTCATAGACCTGTTATTTATTCCCTTCTTCTTTGTGATGGTCTCACGGTTGTTTGGCAGGGGAAAATATAAAGGGAGAGCGAAAGCGCCTGACGTTGATGCTGCGGAGGAATGATAAATTACAAAAATTGCTGGATCTGACTTTAATTGCTCACAGCAGAATCTGGAGACCATATGAAAGCAACTCATTATACCCTGGGAAACTACAAGATGGATGAGAGCGTAGGCTTTCTAATCTCGCTTGCATTCTTAAGATTTGAGCGGGCCTTAGCGTCGGAACTTAAGAAAAAGTGTCCTGAAGCTACTCCCGCTCAATGGAAGATATTGATGCTGATAGGCAGCGGAAGATGCAAGTTTGCTGCAGAGCTTGCGTATATGGTTGACTGCGATATGGGATCCATAACGCGCACTTTGGATCGGTTGGAATCTAAGCATTTGGTAAAGAGAGATCGGTCAAAGGTTGACAGGAGACTTGTAAATCTCAGCCTTACCGACGAGGGTATGAAAATTTTCCCTCATCTTCCGGAAGTTTCAATAAATGTCATGAATGAGCTGTTAAATAATTTCAGCAGAACGGATGTCACACGCTTGAAGCTTTATCTTCGTAGAATTGTTTCGAATGGATGATCAATGCAGTTCGAGGGATTCACAGTTTAAGGAGGTGCGCCATGGCAATTGTTGAAAGGGTAGAGGCGGTCTTGAAGAAGAATAATGTCATTTATAATACAATTAAACATCAGGAGGTTTATACTGCTCAGGAAATAGCTGAGTCAATGCATGTATCCGGGAAAAACATGGCGAAGGTTGTGATGGTCAAGGCGAAGGAGCGGTACATTATGACAGTTATGCCGGCAAGCTGCAGGATGGATTTCAGAAAGTTGAAAAATATCTTGAGCGAAACGGACTTGCGGCTTGCCTTGGAAGAGGAATTTAAGACAATCTTCCCGGATTGTGAGGCAGGGGCTGAACCTCCGTTTGGAAATCTCTACGATATTGAGACCTATGTTGACAAGTCACTCGCAGAAGATGATCAGATTTATTTTAATGCCGGCAATCATTATGAGATAGTGGTAATGGATTACACAGACTATGATAATATAGTCAGGCCAAAGGTAGCAGAATTTGCAGAGCATCTGCATTGAAAATCCCTTTCAGTGTGGTATAATCTGCCTTACGCATGAAAGAGACCACCTACAAAGATTTCAGGATACATTACAATGATGAGGGCAAGGGCGATGTACTCCTTTTACTGCATGGCTTTTGTGAATCATCTGAAATATGGGACTATTTTCGTGACAACCTGTCCAGAAGATTCAGGGTTATTACGCCAGACCTGTTGGGTCATGGGAAGAGCTCGCCTCCCGCTGTAAGAAACAGCTCCGGTGAATTTATAAATACAATGGAAATGCAGGCTGAGAGCGCTGCTGCGGTTCTCAAGTCCGCAGGGGTGGAGAGATGTACTGTGGTTGGTCATTCAATGGGGGGATATACTGCACTTGCCTTTGCAGAGCTATTCCCGGAGAAGGTAAAAGGGCTTTGTCTTTTCCACTCAACGGCCATGGCAGATCCGGAGGAAAAGAGGCGGGACAGGGATAAGGCAATTGAGGCGGTGAAGAAGGATAAGAAGGCATTTCTGGAGGGGTTGATCCCTAAGATGTATGCACCTGCAAATGTGATTAAGATGAAGGGGCAGGTGGGAAAGACGCTGTCGGCTGCAATGGTCATCCCCGAGGATGGTCTCATTGCGGCACTTGCAGGGATGCGTGACAGGAAGGACCGTCAGCATGTGCTTGAAGGCGCAGCGTATCCGGTTCTTTTTATCATAGGCAGGGATGACCTGCTTATTCCACCGGATAAAATGCTGCCGCTGATTATGAAACCCGGACATGCTGAGGTTTTGATATTGAGTGGTGTCGGGCATATGGGATTTTATGAGGAGAGGGACAAGACCCTGTTTGCCATTGAAAAGTTTGTGGAGGAGACGATTCAGGATGATAGAATGGATGGTCCGGAATGAGAGGATGGGTGACTTATAAAACCTTCGATTTCAGATTCAATATTGTCTTGTTTATATGTCTGTTGCTGCTTACGTTGTCAGGTTGTGCAACGCATAATGATAAAGAGTCAATAATCACTGTCTCTCCACGTTCTGCAGTCATAACTCTTGGTGACACTAAAGGGTTTTCTGTTACTCCTGCAGGGACAGCGGCTGCATGGAGCGTAAACGGCATCCCCGGCGGCAATGAAAATGTGGTTGGCACAATAGATAGTGACGGTAAATATACAGCGCCAGCGGATGCTGCAGCAGCGCCTGAGAAGGTTGTTATACGGGCTGCTGATACAACCGGCACATCTGCAAGCGCTATAGCCTTCCTGACAACCTTTAATGCGAACATGAGATTAACCGCCAATTATAACCCTGGAATATCAAGGGCGAACACATACTCCTCAGGACAAAAAAATATTGCGGTATTTAAAGATGCAGATACAGGGACTGTAAGGGTCTATGTCGTATGGTCTGATAATTCGTCGGGCTTGTACAAGGCTTATTTTACCAGGAGCATTAATGGCGGCAGTAGTTTTGATTTGCCGGTACTTGTTGACAGCTCGTCACTGGGAGAGCAGTTCTCGCCGGCAATAGCCGCAGATAGCTCCGGAAATATATATATTACATGGGAGGACAGGGGGCAGGGTGACGCTGATATCCTGTTCAGAAAATATGACAGAGTCTCTGGTTTTGAGTCAATAAAGAAGATCAACGCCGATACAACAGGAAACCTTGATTACGATACCTCTCCATCTATTGCTATAAACTCTGATGAAATATATATAACATGGGAGCACAGGGATTATAGTGGCGATAATTATCCGGCCATATATTATGCCTGGAGCATTAATCTTGGGAGCACCTTTTCTGCCGGGGCGTATCTTTCATTAGCAGGGAGACGGCCGTCAGTAGCTATGGACCCGGCTGGTTCTGCCTATGTCGTATGGGAAGACCTGGGTGAAGAACTAGTGCAGTTTCCATCCATCCCGACCCGCATAAAGCTCAAAAAGATTAGCAGTGGGATTCCAGGGGTTTCACTGGATATTGGATTGACATCTGGCTACAATGCAAGGGTTCCATCAATAGCGGTTGATCCTGTTTGTAATACACCAGGAGATCCTGTTTGCGAGGTATATATCGTATGGCAGAGGGCACTGATAACTGAACCTAAATTTGTGAGTGAGGTAATTAATTCGTACGACATTGACCTTGCAATTGTAGACGGGGGGACACTCTCGCTGATAAATACGACACTGTCTGTTACTGATAGCGTCAGCTCAGGTTTCTTCGGCGGTGCAGCATATCCTGCAATCGCTGCTGATGATTCCAATATCTATGTTGTATGGGATGATTGGCGAAATGGGGTAAAAGATATATATTTTGCAAAGAGCAGTGACGGTACAGGTTTTACAACCAACCGGATAGTTAATGATGATGCAGGAGATAGTGTTAGTGGACTGGCATGGCATGAGAAACCGGGCATATCTGTGGCAGATGGAAAGGCATACGTCATCTGGACAGATTACCGCAACACTCAGTTGTCAACAACGGCAAGTCCGAATGATGTATACTTCTCTGTCGAATAATGGGGGATTATGGAGGTAGACTATGTCATCTGATGATACAAAAAAATTCATAGAAACACAGCGCCAGAACTGGGACCGCGTAGCGCCGGCGTGGGAGAAATGGGATAAGAACCTTGAACAGAGTATGTCTTTTGTCAGCTACCGTTTGATTGGAGACGCGAGGATTTCCCCTGGTCAACAAGTGCTTGATCTTGGGTGCGGCACGGGATGCCCGTCAATACTTGCAGCACAGGCTGTTGGCGACAGGGGGGCGGTAGTAGGGCTTGATCTGTCGTCGAACATGCTGGCAGCAGCCAGGAGGAAGGCAGAAGGGGCAGGGGTAAAGAATATTTCATTTCACGCAAATGATGTATCTTCACTGCCTTATGAGACCGCCTCATTTGATGCTGTTATCAGCCGTTTTTGCCTTATGTTTTTACCTGATGTCCATGCTGCATTGAATGAGATATCAAGGGTGTTGAAAAACGGAGGTTATCTATCGGCTGCAGTATGGTCTACTCCGGACAAGAATCCATTTGTCAGGATACCGGTAGAGGTGTTGAAGAAGTTCGTTGAAATACCAACTCCTGCACCGGATCAGCCTGGCATATTCAGGCTTGCAAAACAAGGTGACCTCCTTGGGATGGCGGGTTCCGCCGGACTGTCAGGTCTGGCAGATGAGGAAGTCTCAGGCGAGTCTTTTTTTGATTCGGCAGAAGAATACCTTGCCAATTTAAAAGATATGGCCGCCCCGCTCCAGCCCCTGTTTGCAAGACTTACGAAGGAGCAAAAAGAGGTTGTTGACGTCGAGATCATGAATGCTGTAAGTAAGTATAAATGCGGAGACAAGATAGCCCTGCCTATGGTATTCAGGGTGGTTGCTGCCAGGAAACCATCAGCGCGATAATCACTCCAAAAATTCACTTGACGTTAAATAACGGTATAGGGTAGTATTAATGACCCTAATCTCCTGTTAGGAAAAAAAGGGATACCTGTCATTAAAAATGAAAATAGCGATTGCATCGGATCATGGGGGTTGCAGCCTTAAGGAAAAGATAGTTGAATTACTTAAGGAGAAGGGATTAGAGGTAACAGATTACGGTGTGGATAATCCTGAATCAGTAGATTATCCTGACTACGGGATTAAGGTTGCAGATGCTGTCTCTAAAGGTGTTGCAGAGAGGGGGATATTATCCTGCGGCACAGGCATCGGGATGTCAATTGTAGCTAATAAGTTTCCTGGTGTCAGGGCAGCCTTATGCCATGATTTGTTTACTGCGAGGATGAGCAGATTACATAATGATGCAAATATCCTGGTTCTTGGAGGCAGGGTATTGGATATGGAAGTGGCCCTGCTGATGGTGGGTGCGTGGCTCACGACAGATTTTGAGGGCGGCAGGCATCAGCGGAGACTGGATAAGATAAGCGAAATAGAAAAGGGTATATTCAACAGAAGAAAGAATGGATAGAGAGGAATATTAGGATGTCGGATTTACGAAATAAGGATCCTGAGGTCTTTGAGGCGATTCAGAATGAGATAAGGAGGGAGAATAACCATATACTCCTTATTGCATCAGAGAATTATGCAAGCAAGGCAGTGCTTGAAGCACAGGGCTGTGTGATGACTAATAAATATGCCGAGGGTTATCCGCATAAACGGTATTACGGCGGGTGTGAATATGTGGATGTCGTGGAAGACCTTGCCATCTCAAGGGCGAAGACTATTTTCGGCGCTGAACATGTAAATGTTCAACCTCACTCAGGGTCACAGGCCAATATGGCCGTATATTTTGCCGTCCTAAAACCAGGTGATACGATCGTGGGGATGGACCTTGCACATGGCGGGCATTTGACACATGGAAGTAAGGTAAATTTCTCCGGCATCTTCTATAATGTTGTCAGCTATGGGGTTGGACGGGAGACAGGGACAATTGATTACGATGAAGTTAGAAGACTTGCAATAGAAAGAAGGCCTAAGATAATAGTTATAGGTGCAAGCGCCTATGCAAGGACCATTGATTTTCAGGCATTCCAGGCTATAGCCAAAGAAGCAGGCGCCTATACGCTGGCAGACATTGCACATATTGCAGGCCTGGTAGCAGCAGGAGTTCATCCAAGCCCTTTCCCCCATAGTGATTTTGTTACTACAACTACACATAAGACATTAAGGGGTCCAAGGGGCGGGATGATTATGTGCAGGGCAGAGCATGCAAAGTTGATTGACAAGAGTATATTCCCCGGGATTCAGGGAGGGCCCCTGATGCATGTTATAGCTGCCAAGGCAGTTGCCTTCAAGGAGGCGCTTTCACCAGAATTCAAGGGTTATCAGGAGCAGGTTGTAAAAAACGCAAGGTGTCTTGCTGAAGGCCTGGTTAAAAGGGGATACAACCTTGTATCAGGTGGAACAGACAATCACCTGATGCTTGTTGATCTAAGAAATAAGGGCCTTACAGGCAAAGATGCAGAGACAGCGTTGGATGTATCAGGAATAACGTTAAATAAGAATGCCGTTCCCTTTGATGATAAACCTCCGATGGTAACGAGCGGTGTCAGGATAGGCACGCCGGCAGTAACAACAAGAGGTATGAAAGAAGGGGAGATGGATAAGATAGCAGGGTTTATAGACAAGGTTCTCAGCAATATTGGAGACGAGAAGGTCTATAGTGAAGTGCGAAGCGCTGTAGGAGATTTGTGCAAGATGTTTCCGGTATATTGATAAGGAGTTTTTATGAAATGTCCCTTCTGCGGACATATTGAGGATAAGGTAGTTGATTCAAGAGAGGGTAAGGAAGGGAGTTCTATCCGGCGCAGGAGGGAGTGCCTCAGGTGCAGGAGGAGATTTACCACTTACGAGCATGTTGAAGATGTCCTTCCGGTTGTAGTAAAAAAAGATGGCCGGCGTGAGGTGTTTGACAGGAACAAGATCCTGTCGGGTCTTAAAAAGGCCTGTGAGAAGAGACCAGTAGGCATGGATGCCCTCGAAGACTCGGTCTCCAGGATAGAGAAAAAGGTTCAGGAGAGCGGAGAAAAAGAGCTGCCGAGTACAATGATAGGGGAAGAAGTGATGAGGGAGCTTCATGGTCTTGATGAAGTAGCTTATGTGCGGTTTGCCTCGGTCTACAGAGAGTTTAAGGATATAAATCAGTTCATGGAAGAGTTGAGCGACATCCTTAAGGACAGGAATAAAAAGGGTTGACAATAGGAAGCAAATATCAGGCGGCAAGTATGAGTATTCTAATGATGCCTGACAAATACAGTTTTTTTTAGTTATGTGGACAATAGCCGGAGAAGGTATACATCCAATAGATAGGAAGAGTGAGACATCTTCCATCCCTATCTCAGAAATAAAGCCGCCTTCCAAGGTCGTGATCCCATTGTCACAGCATATAGGCGCCCCGTGTGAATCTCTTGTAAAGATAGGTGATCTCGTTAAAAAATATCAGAAGGTGGGGGAGGCTAAGGGTTTTGTCTCCTCCCCGGTCCACAGCCCTGTCTCCGGTAAAGTTGTGGCCATAGGCAGGTTTCCACACCCGTCAGGAAATCAGTCTAACTCAATCGTGATCGAGTCTGACGGAAAAGATGAACTCATTGATTCCCTGAAAGAAAACAGTAACTACCTTAACGCAGACCCTAAGGACTTGAAAGGTATCATACTCGGAGCCGGGATTGTGGGGATGGGTGGTGCTACATTCCCGACTCATGTCAAATTAAGCCCTCCGCAAGAGAAAAAAATTACAGCAGTTATACTCAATGGTGCAGAGTGCGAACCCTTCCTGACCTCTGATGACAGGCTTATGGTTGAGAAATCAATGGAAGTGATCGAAGGGATGAAGATTCTTATGCACATAATGGGTGTAAGAGACGGATATATTGGTATTGAAAATGACAAGCCTGGAGCAATTAAGGCAATTAATCAGTCTGCAACTGGTACAAATATAAAGGTGATTTCTTTGGAGAAGAAGTATCCTCAGGGGGCTGAGAAGCAGCTTATAAAGAGTGTAACAGGCAAAGAGGTCCCTTCAGGGGGGCTTCCTATGGATGTAGGTATTGTAGTTCAGAATGTCGGGACTGCCGCTGCTGTTTATAACGCAGTCAGGTATGGAGTTCCTCTTGTTGAACGCATTGTAACAGTTACCGGTAATGGGATAAACAGACGGGGTAATTTCAGGATACCGGTAGGGACCCTGCTTGAGCATGTGATAGCTGAGTGTGGAGGGCTTGCCGGTGAGCCGGGCAAGATACTTTTCGGCGGACCGATGATGGGAATTGCCCAGTATTCCATGCTTGTACCAATACTCAAAGGGACATCAGGGATACTAATTATACCAAAAGGTGATGTGGTTTTGGAGGACTTTCGTGCTTGCATCAGGTGCGGAAGGTGTGTGCAGGCATGTCCGATCCGTTTATTGCCAAATATGTACAGCATCCTCGGAGAGGCTGGCAAACCTAAGGATGCAGAGGAGTATCATGTGCTGGATTGTATTGAATGCGGCTGCTGTACATATGTCTGTCCTTCGAGAAGGCCGATAGTGCAGCAAATCCGCTACATTAAAGCAGAGATGAGAAAGGCAAAGAGCAAGGTTGCATAATAATGCAGCCGCTTAAATAGATTGAAATGGCAGAGGCAGCGGTAGAACAGGAAGATAAAAAGGGGAAATCAGAAGAGCCTGTCCCAAAGCTCATTCTAACGTCATCACCGCATCAGCTCAGCCCGGACTCCATTGAGAGAATTATGTGGACTGTTGTCCTCTCATTGGCGCCTGCATCACTGGCAGGGCTTTACTTCTTTGGACTGAGTGCACTCTATGTCCTGATAGTATCAGTATGTTCCACAATGGCTGCGGAGGCAATTTATCAGAAACTGAGCGGGGTAAAGAGTACGGTTACAGATGGAAGCGCTGCAGTCACAGGTCTTCTCATTGGGTTGACCTTGCCACCCGGTTCCCCGTGGTGGGTGTCAGTGATAGGTGGTTTTTTTGCAATAATAATATGTAAACAGCTTTACGGAGGACTTGGATTTAACCCCTTCAATCCTGCCCTCATGTCGAGGGTGTTTCTTCTCATAGCCTTTCCGCTTCAAATGACAACCTGGCCGATGCCAAGCCCACTCTTTTCAGGTATAGATGCCAGTACCGGCGCTACACCGCTCGGAAAACTGCAGGTGGCCAGGCTGACAGGCAAGGGTATAGGCAAGGCAGCAGAGCTTAATATCTGGGATGCGTTTATAGGGAATTTAGGTGGGTCTATAGGAGAGGTGTCGGCGATAGCCCTCCTTATTGGCGCCGCGTATCTTATTTACAAACAGTATATAACATGGCACATACCGGTCAGTATGATAGGTACAGTTATGATATTCAGCGGTATATTCTGGATGATAGACCCGTCCAAATATGTTAATCCTGTCTTTCATCTGTTTACTGGCAGTCTGATCATCGGGGCTTTTTTTATGGCTACTGATATGGTAACATGTCCAGTGACACTGAAGGGGCAATTGCTCTTTGGTTTTGGCTGCGGCCTCATAACTGTAATAATCAGGATGTGGGGCGGGTATCCTGAAGGTGTCTCCTTTGCAATTGTATTGATGAATATAGTATCACCTCTGATTGACAGATACTTGCGGCCGGTGAGGTATGGTGCAATAAAGGCAGGTAGCAGGTAGAAGAAATATGGCGCGACTCATAATAGTTCTGACACTTTTTTGTTTGATTGCAGCCGCGGCTTTGGCCAAGGTTGATGATATTACGAAAGGCCCGATTGCGGAACAGGAACGCATTAAAACAATCAGCGCCCTTAAGGCTGTCCTGCCTGCATTCAACAATGACATTGACAAGGAGGCTGCAGATGTTGTTGTTGGTCAGGACAAGAAGGGCAGAGATGTCAAGATAAAATTTTATAAAGGTAAAATGGATGATAAGCCGGTTGGTACTGCATTTCAGGTAATTGCCCCTGATGGTTATGCAGGAGATATATCTATATTGATGGGCATTGGGTCTGATGACAGGATATCCGGAATTGAGATCATAAGCCATAAAGAGACACCTGGTTTAGGAAACAGGATTCAGAAGGAAGAGTGGAGGAACCAGTTTAAAGGGCGATCCCTTGACGATGGTCAAAGGCTTGCAGTGAAGAAAGATGGTGGAGAAATAGATCAGTTCAGTGGTGCCACCATATCCCCGCGGGCGGTTGTCAACGCTGTAAAAAAGGGGTTGGAAATTTACGAAAGGGAGCATAGTAATGGCGGATAGGGATGCGATGTCTACTGAGATTGCTGATGTTCAGCAGATCAGCGGCTCATCAGTTATCAATGTAAAAGAAATTAGCGGTGATTTTATCAGGGGTTTGTGGGAAGAGATACCGCTGTTCCGTCTTGTCCTTGGTACGTGTCCCACCCTGGCCGTAACCACGTCGGCAACGAATGGTGTCGGCATGGGGGCCGCGACTATGCTGGTCCTTGTCGGCTCTAATATTATGATCTCAGTGTTGAGAAAAGTGATCCCCGACATGATAAGGATACCGGCCTTCATTATTGTTATAGCATCCTTTGTTACAATAATTGACCTTATGATGGCTGCGTTTACTCCTGAGCTGCATGATGCCTTAGGTATATTCATTCCGCTTATTGTAGTGAATTGTATCGTTCTTGCCAGGGCAGAGGCATTTGCATCAAAGAATACGATTATCAGGTCGGCTGCAGACGGACTTGGTATGGGGATGGGATTTACACTTGTTCTGATTTTACTCGGATCTGTAAGAGAGATACTTGGTAATGGGACATGGTTTGATATTCCTGTACTTACGGGTATCATGGGATTATTTCACTATGAGTATCAACCTATGATAGTAATGATATTACCACCTGGCGCATTTATCGGCCTGGGCATCTTAGTTGCTTTCGCGAATATGATAGAAGAGAAGAGGAAGGGAAGGAAATAGGGATGGACAATGTAGTTGAAATATTACTCATACTGGTCAGTACAATCTTTGTAACAAACTTCGTATTGGCGCGATTTCTCGGCATATGTCCATTCCTCGGTGTTTCCTCGAAGATTGAGACAAGCATAGGCATGGGAATGGCTGTGATTTTCGTAATGACGCTGGCAGCCCTTTGTTCATGGCTGATAGAAAAGTTTGTGCTGGTACCGTTTGATCTTGTGTTCCTTAGAACAATAGTGTTTATTCTTGTCATTGCGACACTGGTGCAATTCGTGGAGATGGTTATCCGTAAGACAAGCCCGGCACTATATAATTCACTGGGTATTTTTCTCCCATTAATTACGACAAATTGTGCAGTTCTGGGTGTAGCATTGCTTGTTGTTCAGAAGGATATGGACTTCTTTCCAATGCTTTTCTTTGCAGTAGGTGCTTCTATAGGGTTTACTGTTGCACTTTTGTTAATGGCTGGAATACGCGAACACACGGTTCATTCAAGAATTCCAAACGTGTTACAGGGTACGCCAATCTCACTTGTTACTGCAGGTCTGATGTCTCTTGCATTTCTGGGATTTGCGGGATTGGTGAAGTAGAAAGAAGTTGCCCTGATAACACGGAATAGTTTATAATATATGGTTAAAGGTTCAAATCGTTAACGCTATATCATGAAATCGGGAGAAGTTTAATATGTTAGAGGCTATCATTACAATGGGTGCAATGGGTGCACTGGCAAGTCTGGGGCTTGGGATTGCTGCAAGGAAATTTGCCGTTGAAATTGACCCTAAGGTAGCCGAGATTGATAGTTTTCTGCCTCATGCAAATTGCGGGGCATGCGGTTATCCCGGATGTATGGGCTTTGCAATGGCTGTTGCTGAAGGCAAGGCCCCTGTCAGCGGGTGTCCGCCAGGCGGTGCATCAATAGCAAAGAAGATCTCTGCCGTAATGGGTGTTGATGCCCCGGAGATGCCGGAGCGAATGCTTGCCCGGGTCTACTGCCTGGGCGGACAACAGGAGGCTGCAGAGAAATTTGAGTATCATGGCATACAGGATTGCAACGCCGCTGTCCTCATATCAGGCGGGTCAAAGAGCTGTGTTTACGGTTGTCTGGGTCTTGCAAGCTGTGTGAAGGCATGCCCCTTTGATGCAATGTATATGAGCAAGAACGGACTCCCGGTTATCATAGATGATAAATGCACAGGGTGCGGATTGTGTATTCCTCCATGTCCTAAGAATCTTCTTGAACTTGTTCCTGAAAATAAAGATGTGCATATCTTCTGCCGGTCGCTGGATAAAGGCGCTGATACAAAGAAGGTATGCAGCGTCGGATGTATCGCCTGCAACAAGTGCGATAAGGTATGTCCATATGATGCTATAACAATTGACAGCTTCCTCGCCCGCATAGATTATGACAAATGTACCGGATGCGGGCTGTGTGTCCCAGTGTGTCCGACGAATATTATATCTGACCTTATTCCTGTCAGAGAGGTTGCGTTTATTCATGAAGAATGCATAGGCTGTCTTATATGCAAGAAGGTATGTCCGGTTGATGCGATAACAGGTGAATCAAAACAGCTGCATTTGGTTGATCCGGTCAAATGTATAGGTTGTACAATATGTGCTGACAAATGCCCGCCAAGGGTTATAGAGATGCTCTCTTCTCAGCCAAAGGAAAATATACAGAAGGAGAGGGTAATAAGAGCTGCTTAATTAATACAGACGTATTATAAAAGTATAATCATACCAGTTCTCCTTGCTCTGTTTTTTTAAACAGGGCTATTTAACCCGGAAGGAGGTGAAAAAACATTGAACATATATGAGTCTATATTTATCCTGAAGTCCTCAGTCAGCGACGAGGATATCCAGAAGATAGCAGGCAAGATGGAAGGCATCGTAAAACAGGGCGCCGAGCTTCTTGCTACTGAAAACTGGGGGAAGAAAAAACTTGCCTATGAGGTAGCAAAGGAAAAGAGGGGGGTCTATATACTCCTTCGATTCCAGGGAAAGGGTGACATTAATGCCGAGCTTGAGAGGAACTACAGGATTGATGATAATGTTATAAAATTCCTTACTGTTAAATTAAATAAGAAGGAGATAGAGCAGTTAAAGAAGAAGGAGGCCGCAGCCTCTGCTGAAAAAACTGCCATAGAAAAAGAAGAAGGAAGCACTGTTTAATGCGGAACCAGGAATGCGGAATCGGGAATGAATTTCAATTCCGCATTCTGCACTCTGCACGTATGAATGGAGGGAAGTTCAATGAGCGGATTCAACAAGGTAATTCTCCTGGGGAATCTTACCAAGGACCCTGAGATCCGTTATACCCCTAATGGGACTGCTGTTGCAAACTTTTCACTTGCTGTGAACCGCCGTTTCAAGCAGGGAGGGGATATAAAGGATGAAGTATGTTATATAGACATTGTAGTATTTGGAAAACAGGCAGAGAGTTGCAGTCAGTATGTTAATAAGGGGGATTCGGTCCTTATTGACGGGAGATTGCAGCAAAGGCGTTGGGAGACAGAAGACGGTCAGAAGAGAAGCAGAATGGAAGTTGTGGCTCAGAGTGTTCAATTTATGCCAAAACGCCAGGGTTCTGTCCCTCATGATTATGTAACCGAAGAGGGGGGCGGGTCCGGTTCGGGCGGAGCATTTAATGATGTTGTAGATGATGAAACACCATTTTAATATGAAAAGGAGAAATAATGGCAGAACGTCGTGATCGAAGTGATCGTGGTGATCGGGAAGACAGGGAGTTTAAACCTTATTACAGACGCAAGGTCTGCAGGTTTTGCACTGATAAGGTCCCTGTGATAGACTATAAAGACTTACAAACGTTGCGGGGTTATATCTCTGACAGAGGGAAAATTATGCCGCGTCGGATATCCGGAGTGTGCGCAGCGCATCAGAGGGAGCTTAACACCGCTATAAAGCGTGCCCGAAATATTGCTCTAATACCTTTTACTGAGAGAGGTTAGTAAGAAGGAGATCAATACCCGTAGCGACTTCAGACTTCAGTATGATTAGCCGATGAAGACAGAAAGGCAATCACACTTCGCCCTGTTTCATCACGTTAGTCGTCTGAGGACTGAAGTCAATGTGGAATTATCTGATCTTAGGGGCGTCATTATTAATATCCTTCGCCTTTGCAGTTTCCGAATATTTACCTGATTCTCACTATATCACATCAAGTCGTCCAATGGAGTTACAGGAACAGAACTCTGTCAGAACGCTGCCGTATCCTGCTTCCCTAAGGGTTGAAAAGCCTGAGGTTAAGGGGATTCATGTTACAAGCTGGATAACAGGAGACAGGAGATACTTTCCTGATCTTATTAAACTAATTGACGATACTGAACTTAATACCATTGTCATTGACCTGAAAGAGACGGATGGTAGAATTGCTTACGACGCGGATGTCCCTCTTGCCAGGTCTTCAGGGTCAATACAGAAGAGGATAAGAAACTTGGATGGTGTAATAGTGGAGTGTAAGAGACACAATATATACAAAATTGCCCGTATTGTCCTCTTCAAGGATACCTACCTGGCAGAAAAACGGCCAGATTTAGCCATAAAAAACAAGGCTACGAATGGTCTGTGGAGGGATTACAAGGGTGATGCATTTACCAGCCCTTATTCTAAAGAAGTGTGGGATTATAACCTCAGCCTTGCAGAAGATGCGGCCCGCCGAGGTTTTGATGAGATACAATTTGACTACATAAGGTTTCCCAGCGATGGTCCACTGAAAGATATACTGTATCCTGAGGGACATGATGAGGATAAGGCTGTTTCGGTTATCTCGTCTTTTGTGGAGGAGGCGGGCAGGAGGCTCTCACCCTATAAAGTAAAGCTGTCCGTTGATGTATTCGGCCTTACCACTCTGAGGGATGATGTTGGTATAGGGCAGAATTTCAAGGAGTTGATAGACAGGGTTGATTATATATCACCAATGATATATCCGTCACATTACTGGAAGGGGTCCTATGGGTACCAGAACCCGAACAATGCTCCATACGATATAATTAAACTCTCTTTAAGGGATGCAATAAGGAAATCAGTAGACCAGTCACAGGACGAAGCAATGATACGGGATAAGATCAGGCCCTGGCTGCAGGATTTTTCTCTTGGCTATCCATCATACGGAGCTGAAGAGGTCAGGGCCCAGATCAGGGCTGCAAATGACCTCGGTATTAAAGAATGGCTTTTGTGGAATCCGTCGGTCCGATATACAAAGAACGCTCTTCTCTCTCAGACAAGGGGTTCATAAATGACTGAGGTAACCGTTGTAACAAATATTATTGAATCTCCCGCAGGGTAAGTCTTATCGTGACACTCCACACACCGCCTTCTTCCAGTTTGAATTTCCAGTTTGGGATTAGTACAGAACTCTGGTATTCTTTCTCAAAGCCACTTTCAGACTGGGAGACTGTCTCAACTGGAAATCTCCAGAGCGTGCAGGATTCAGAGAAGGAGAGTCCGATTTTGGTTGATATTAGTTTGTTTTCTATTCCGAAGGATGAAACATCCTTGATCTCGC
This sequence comes from Nitrospirota bacterium, assembly GCA_020846775.1. Classification (NCBI taxonomy): domain Bacteria; kingdom Pseudomonadati; phylum Nitrospirota; species Nitrospirota bacterium. Next base: position 113,115 of record JADLDG010000034.1, on the reverse strand, counting down.
CTCTGCTTGACTGACGTGCATCTTCGATATAACCGCCTTCAGTGTAATACCTGCAGATGTCCGTTCTTCCGTCAAGCATGGAAAAATTGAATTCAGGGCCGAACCATATTTCCAGAGGCCCACCTGATGCATGCTTTATCGAATAATTGATCTCAAGATCAGGACTTGCATCCTCCATTCTTATATTCTTTGTTATAGATATCTTCGCTCCATCTATAATCCCATCTCCCTCAAGAATGATATTTTTCCCATTCCTGACATCCTGTACTGAAGAGTTATAATGGGCATATGGAAATCTTCCAATATCCGTATGTCTGTTCTGCATTACAGACTCCAGTGAGGTATCCCTGCAGAATAAGTGATCTATCAACATACCCCTGCGGTAACTGTCATAATGCAGATGAAGATGGAGGTCAGCTTCTTTAAATCTTGATATATCGTGTATGGATGAAGGAGCGCCCTCACTGTGCCCATGATCATTCGATGAAAGTATTTTTTGGTGATAGACTTCAGGTCTTCTTGCAAGTGTATTGAGAATATTAAATGATGCAGGCCTGTAGTCAAATTCAGTAATCATCCCCCCTTTATGGGAGTCAACGACCAGGGAAATAGCCGGATTAGTTACTAATATCTCATCACTCCCATCGCAATCGAAATCATAAATTTCAGATTCTATCCAGTTGGTTTGTCCATGTCTTGAATCATCTGCGATACGTTCTGCCCTGATGAGATGCCTGTAAACTGCTGATCTTAGATGTCCCAGGTATAACCCGCCGAAGATTCCGTGCCAGTATGGGCAATTTACCTGACCTCGCCATAACTCCATGTATGCCTCGTAAATGTCAGGAGGAAGGCCATCCCCATTCCTTGCAACGCTCCTTCCGATATCGCCTGGGCTTAAAGGTTTACCACTGCCATTTGTGATTTCTGAAACCTTATTGCTGACCCTCAGCATCTTCTTATGCATGTTGTTGGATTCAGGGTACTTTTCAAGGAAATTACGCCAGAAGCCTCCGCGGATGAACGGTGCATAATAACCTTCTTTACCGTTGTTTCGTATCTCCTGAAGAACATTTAAAAAATGAACTCCGCTTTCACTCGGCAGCGCCCATTCCATCATTTCCCTGTAGGATGCAGTTGGTATGTATACCCGTCCGCTGGGCCGGATCTTTTTTAAAGCCTCACCTACAGTCGTGAGGTTTATCCATGAAGATTCCCTGCTTAGGGCTTCAAAAAAACGTTCAAGCCACCTCTCATTATATACCCAGTTATATGTGTCCGGCCACAGACCGAATTTCTCTCCATCGTCACCATATACAAGAATACGATCACCCTCTTCAGTTGCAACACTTTTAAGATAATCTACAGTTTCATCTACTTCTCTGAAAGGGATTGAATACCGCAGCTTCTCACTGGATGGAAACAGGAAAACCACCTTGCCTTCGTCCTCTGTTGAATAATAGCCATGGAGCTCGCTTTCAGAAAGTCCGGCATAACGGAAATGGATATCGTCTATAATCAGATACTTAATGCCGGAATCATGCAGCAGGCTCGGCAGATGAGGCTCCCATATCCTTTCTGTAAGCCACAATCCTTCAGCCTCAGAGTGGAATTTGTTTTTTATATATTCCGTCAGCATGCTGATCTGACCAACAGCGTCGCGACGGGGTATTACGCATAATATTGGTTCATAGAATCCTCCGGTCATAATCTCTGCCTGACCGCCTGCTGCCAGGTCACCGATTCTCTTTACGAGCTCAGGCCGATTGGACTCTATCCATTCAAGCAGGCTTCCTGAGTAGTGCAGGGTAACCTTTATATTCGGATACTTTTCAAGGACATCTATGAATGGCTTATAACTTTTTTCATATGCCTCTTTAAACACGCTGTCAAAGTTGTCAACCGGCTGGTGAAAATGCAATGCCATAGCGAAATTAATTTTTCTCAAGTAATGACTCCCATAATATTTAATTTGATCTCTTCACACAGAACAGATCAAATTCATCTTTGTGGTTTTCGTATTCTATATCAATTGAGACGACTAATGCCGCAGGAGGGCCCTTACGGCACCACTTGATTAAGGTATCAACAGAATCTTTTTCTCCCTCAGCTACTAACTCTACGCGTCCGTCATGCAGGTTTCTTACATAACCGGTTATTCCTAAGGATTGTGCAACCTGTCTGGCTGAGTCTCTGTAGTTGACACCCTGTACGGTGCCATTTATGAATAGGTGCACCCTGCTCTTCATCAGCCGAAAAATGTCTTAGCAATATCGTAGATGTCCATATCTACAGTCTTTGCCCTCTGCACACCTTCTTCAAGGCTGACTGCCACTATCTGGTTCCCCCTCAGCGCCACCATCTTTCCAAAATCCTTTTTTTCTATAAGATCAACTGCAGCAATCCCATAACGCGTGGCCAGAATCCTGTCAAACGCAGTCGGGCTTCCACCGCGCTGTAGGTGTCCGAGGACTACATCCCTGCACTCAGCGCCTGTCTTTTTTTCAATTTCCGTACATAAAAACTTCCCTATACCGCCGAGCATAACATGTCCGAAGGCATCTTTCTTGGCATCCTTAGTGATTACTTCTTCTGATTTTTCCAGTAATGCCCCCTCCGCAGCAACGATAATACTGAATTTACGTCCGGATGCCTGCCTCCTCTTTATGCTATCACATACTTCATCAATAGTGAACGGATTCTCAGGAATAAGTATGTAGTCAGCTCCGCCGGCAAGTCCCCCGTATGTGGCAATCCATCCTGCATGTCTTCCCATTACCTCTACCACTAATACCCTGTGGTGTGATTCTGCCGTACTATGAAGATTGTCGAGGGCATTCATGACTATGTTTACAGCAGAGTCGAAACCGAATGTAAAATCAGTGGCTGAAAGGTCATTATCTATGGTCTTGGGCACACCTATGGTGTTGATGCCCATGCCATAGAGTTTATAGGCTACACCCAGGGTATCATCGCCGCCGATGGCAACCAGGGCATCCAGCCCTAATTTTTTCATGTTATCAATAACCTTCTGCGGAGCGCCTTCTTTGGCAAAGGGATTTGTCCTTGATGTCCCAAGTATTGTGCCGCCCAGATGGAGTATCCCTGAGACAGACTCCTTGTTAAGCTCCGTATAGTTAAGTTCAATCAGGCCCTTCCAACCGTCCCTGATTCCTATTACATGATGTCCCAGCTGAGATGTCTTTCTTACGACTGCCCTGATAACCGAGTTAAGCCCTGGACAATCACCTCCACCCGTGAGAATGCCTATGTTCATATAAATCCTCCTTTTTTGTGTTTGGGTACCTGGATTATCAATTTTTCATAGAGCCTGATATATTCCCTGGCAGGTTGTGTCCATGAATAATCCGCTTTCATTCCGGTTGTGACGAGTTTTTTCCATGTTGCCTTATCTTCATATACATACAGTGACAGCAGTACAGCCTTTAACAGATCATCAGGGCTGTAGTGGCTGAACAAAAAACCTGTAGCTTTATTATCTGCGACAGCCGAAGGGACAAAGTCAGTTATCGTATCTGAAAGGCCGCCTGTCTTATGCGCTACCGGTATAGTTCCGTATTTTAAACTATAGAGCTGACTGAGTCCGCATGGCTCATATTTTGAAGGTATAAGGAATAAATCTGAGCCGGCCTCTATCATGTGTGCTAATGTATTATCAAAAAAAAGATTAAGAGAGAGCTTGTCAGGATATTTCTTTTCATACTTCTTGAACAGATCCTGATATTTTGCCTTTCCTGTGCCCAGCATTACCATCTGGACATCAAGCTGCATTAATTCATCCATTATTTCTGCAAGGATGTCGTAACCCTTATGGTCGTCTAATCTCGATACCATACCTATCAATGGCTTGTCTTTAACCGGCAGACCGCACTTCTTCTGCAGTTCTTTCTTGCACTCTTTCTTGCGCCCGATTGTCTTGATGCTGTAATTTACAGATATGTGATTGTCTTGTGAAGGATCCCACTCATCATAATCAACGCCATTAATTATACCGTAGAGGTCCTTTCTCCGTTCCTGAAGCACCCCCTCGAGTCCGCAGCCATACTCTTCAGTTTGGATCTCCCTGCTGTATGAAGGACTAACTGTGGTTACAATATCGGAATAGATGATGCCTCCTTTAAGTAAATTTATCTGTCCAAAATATTCAAGGCCTTTGATATTGAAAAGTTTCCAGTCAAGACCTGTTATGGGGAGTTGTTCCCTTTTAAACAGGCCCTGATATCCGATGTTATGGATTGTAAAAAGGGTACCAATATCCATTGCCTTCATTACTGTCTTTAAATATACTGGTATTAACGCAGTCTGCCAGTCATTGCAGTGTATAATGTCAGGCTGACATCCCATATATCCCATAGAATGCAGCGCCATCATTGAGAAAAAGGAGAACCGCTCAAGGTTGTCATCATAGTCCTTGCCATTTTCCTGGTAGAGGTCTTTTCTGAGGAAGTATTTGCTGCTGCTTACGAAATAGACAGGTACCTTGCTGCCGGGTAGTTTCCCTTCATAAAGGCCTCCTGCTTCCTCCCGGGTTCCGATTCTTACAGGTATGTTGTCTATTACCTTCTTTAACTTATATGTTGAGTCGCTGATCCCTGCATATTTGGGTGTAATAATCCGGACATCACAGCCTGCAGAAGAAAGTGCCCTGGGCAGGCTTCCGGCAACATCTCCAAGTCCGCCTGTCTTTGAGAATGGGGTGACTTCAGGCGTGCAATATAGAATGGTCAGTTTTTTTTTCACTTGAAGAACTACCTCCAGGATGACTAAAAAAATGACAGGCCGGGAATTATGCTGTCCCCAGGTCTGCCTTCATCTTCAGCATATGCATAATATCACGCTGACTTATCATGCCGGCAATATGTCCGTTCTCAGTCACTACAAGCCTGCCGCTGTGTGTGTCAATCATCTTATCAAGGGCTTCAAGCGCTCCGCTCTCAGGTGAGATAGTAAAGGCGTTAATCTCCTTGTGCATTATATCCTGCACAATAGTATAAGGCCACTTTTCTTTTTCTACAAGCTTTATGTCATGAAAAGATATGATACCGGCTAAAACATCTCCGGAAACAACCGGAAAACTGTTATAACGATAACGGAAGAAGAAATCATTGACAATGTGGTCCAGGGTCACATCGTTATTAACTACTATAGCCGGCGAGACCATAATATCCCGGATCTTGACTGATGACAGTGTGCGGTTAAGGACTGTCTGTCTGTAGCCCTGATCTGCAGCCTGCTGCAGGAACATCCCTACGAATATCATCCACAGTCCGCTGATAAACACCCCCTGAAGGATATTCCATAGTCCTCCGACTATCAGCAGGAGAGCAAACCCCTTGCCAATCCGGCTCGTGATAAGTGTTGCTTTATTCAGATTGTTGGAACGTTTCCATATGAATGCCCTGAGCATCCTTCCGCCATCCAGAGGGAAGCCCGGTATAAGATTGAATACAGCAAGTATCATGTTGGTGTACGCAAGAAAATAAGAGATTGCCAGTACAGGTGATGTTGCCATGCCGCGTTTGAATACGAATACTATTGTCCAGAATATACCCGAGATAAACAGGCTTAAGGCAGGGCCTGCCGCAGCTATCTTCATCTCGCCTCCGGGTGAGCGGCTCTCTCCAACCATCTGGGCTATGCCGCCGAAGACAAACAGTGTTATGCTCTTAATCTTTATACCCTGTCTCTGCGCTACATAAGAATGAGACAGTTCGTGGAGAAGAATGGATGAAAAGAGTAGTATCGCCGCAATAAATGCCATAATCCACCTGACAGACGGCTCATAGTACGGACCAAGATAAGGGAAGTAGCTCACTGCCAGTGTGTATACCACAAGGGAGAAGACGATAAACCAGGTGTAGTTGATGTAAATGGGTATCCCCAGTACCCTGAAGATTTTGAATCCGGATGTAAACATCTACCGCTTTCCGTTCTTTAGTTTTCTAAGGGCATCCTTTACGAATTCCGCATCTTCGCTGCCTGGTGGAAGGCCATGAAGGGCGCTGTTCCAGTTGCTTTCCGCCTCATCATACTTTTTCAGGTGGGTGAGGGCAAGCCCTTTGTAGTAAAGTGCAGCCGGCAGTCCAGGGGAGAGCAATAGCGCTGCATCGAGATGACCTATGGCCTTTTCAAAGTTTTGCGGGGTTCCGGCGTCAGCGGTCTGGATCAGGAGATAGCCCAGACTATAGTGAGCCTCAACATTGGCAGGATCGAGTTCGATTACCTTGTTCCATGCCTTCCGTGCATCTTCAGGACGATCAATTGTCATGTAGGAACGGCCGGCCATTATCTGCCCCTGCAGATCATCCGGATTTTGTCTCAGTTTGCGCTCCAGTTGTGCTACCATCTCAAGAGGATTGGCCGCGCCATCCATAGAGGGATCCCCCTGATTTTCCATCATGGCTTCCTGATTTTGATTCTGAGTCTTGACATTCTGGTAATAGTAAATTCCGGAGGAGCCGCCTATCACAAGGGCGGTCAAGAGGAGGAAGCCCGCTATGTTCATAGTCCGGAAGCGGGGTGCCTGTTCTGTGGAGCCTGTACCTGTCTGATGCCTTGCAGATATTTTTGCTGCAGCAGCAGCGCTGTCAATCATATCAAGGATTCCAGCCAGACGGTGTTCATCAATGTCTTTAAGACGTTCATAGTCAGCCTGTGTGAGCTTGCCTCCCTGCCGGTCAGACTCGAGGTCTGTGAGAGATTCGAGGATATTCTGTTTTTCCGTTTCAAGGTCAATGGATTCCTCTCTGCCGGCAGTATCCATCCCTTGAGAGAGCGGACTTGAACCCTTACGGAAGAGCGGCCAGGCAATAAACAACACTGCGACTATTACTATTACCGCAGCTATGACGACGAACATATTAAGTCAACCTCCTCTAATAATACTATTCGAAAGATTTTAACTCCTCCTCGATTCGCTTCTTATGTTCATCATCAAGGGGAGGGAGATCTTCCATGCGTGTAGTTGGTGTCTGAGCGACCCAGCGGCGCACAACCAGGTAGAGGATTAATCCTCCAACAGCAAAGAGGACGAAAGGGCCAGCCCAAAGAAGCCAGTTCATCCCCGATTTTCTGGGCTCAAGCAGGATATAGTCTCCATACCGGCTCCGGAAGTAAGCCTGAATCTCTTCCTCGCTTTGTCCCTGTGCAAGGCGCTCACGGACTACCTCACGCATCTGCTTTGCCAGGTCGGCCTTGGAGTCCCAGATAGATTCATTCTGGCAAACCGTACACCTCAGTGTCTTTGACACATCCCGGGTCCTTGCATCGAGAGAGGTTTCATCCCGTATCTCTGCCGGAAGAATGCCTGCATGCGTAAAAAATAGTAGAAAGGATATGACCCATATAGCTTTTATCATAATCTTTAAAGCTCCTTACCCTCTAACAGTGGCCGGATGATTTTCTCCGTCACCTGAGAATAGACCGGTCCAATGATTGGTCCTACATATTTGAAACGTATGATCCCCTTGCTGTCTATAATAAACGTTTCAGGGACACCATAAACCCCATAATCAATCGCAATGGTACCCTTGATGTCCCTTATGTGAGGATATGAACTACCGAAGGAATTGAGAAAACCATTAGCGTCCCCGGGCTGATCCTGGTAATCTATCCCGAGCATTACAAAGTCAGGATAATTCCTGAATTCTCCGTTAATTGCCAGCAGGTTCTGATGCTCCAGCCGGCATTCCTGACACCAGGAGGCCCAGAAATTAAGAACAATAATCTTTCCTTTGTATGAGTCAAATGAAAGGATTTCTCCGCTCTGTACATTCGGACCTGAGAAGGATGGGGCCGCTGTTCCAACAAGGACAGTGGGGATGTTTCTTGGATCACGACCAAGTCCTGCGTAAAAGAGCCCGATTATTCCGATGAGCGCAACTATAGTTGCGACATGCCACCCTTTCATTACGATTCCCTCCTTTTTCTCTTGAAGAGAATCAGAACGACTCCAAGTCCCATTATTCCACCGCCATACCATATCCAGTGGATCAGGGGGTTCTGGAAGGCCATTACTGTGATCCATCCATCCTGCGTTATATCAGTCATGGACAGGTAGAGATCGCCCATGTGACGAGGATAAATAGCAGCCTCGGTGGTCGGCATTTGAGACCCGCCTGAATAACGCCTTTTTTGAGGCCGCATCTCTGCTATGAAGTTATTTCCCTCATAGACGTTGAAAAGGGCCTCCGCACCCTCCCAGTTGATCCCCTGAACATCCTGGAGTCCCTGAAACTTATAGGAGTAGTGTCCGAGTGAAAACTCATCTCCGGGTTTCAAAATAATCGTTTTTTCCAATTTGTATGCAGATGATCCTATTATCCCGAGTATCATCACCAGGACACCTATATGGGTTACCAGTCCACCGTAACGCCTCTGATTATGATACCATGCCTTCCAAATACCGGTCAGCAGACTGGTCCCGGAGTGGCTTGCCCAGTAGGAGCTGTTTTTATACAGGTCAGATATGATGGTTGCCGCGACAAAAAAGACGATGAAAGCTGCTGCCAGGGGATAAATCTGCCGGATGCCAATTATGGCGGAGATCACCGTACCAGCCAGGGCGGCTATCACTGGAACCAGGAAGTTCTTCCGGAGGTTTTCCATTGATGCCTTACGCCAGGCTATCATCGGGGCTATTCCCATAAGTATAAGGATAATCAGAACAATCGGCAGAAAAACCTTGTTGTAGTAAGGAGCGCCGACTGTCACCTTTGTCCCGTACAGTGTGTCAACGAGGAGGGGGTAAAGCGTCCCGAGGAAGACAGTGGCAGTTGCTATCAGAAAAAACAGGTTATTGAACAGATATGCTGACTCCCGCGAGATGACGGAGTCCATCTCGATTTTGACCTTAAGCTTATTAGAACGTATTATAAGAATGCCGAACGAAAGTATAAGCACTGTAGACATGAAGATCAGGATATAAACCCCCCGTCCCGGATCGTTTGCAAATGCATGGACAGATGAGAGAATGCCGCTTCGGACAAGAAAAGTCCCTAAGAGTGATAAAGAGAAGGTGACAATAATCAGAAAGAGGTTCCACACCTTGAACATCTTTCGTTTCTCCTGCACCATGACGGAGTGCAGAAATGCCGTCCCGACCAGCCATGGCATAAATGAGGCATTCTCCACAGGGTCCCAGGCCCAGTAGCCTCCCCATCCCAATTCATAATAGGCCCAGTAGCCTCCCATAATAATCCCGAATGTCAACATGATCCATGAAAATAGGGTCCAGCGATGGGTTGCACGTATCCATTCTTCTCCCAACCTGCCGGAAAGCAGGGCCGCCAGGGCAAATGAAAATGGTATGGAGAAACCGACGTAGCCGAGGTAAAGAAACGGGGGATGAAAAACCATGCCTGGGTCCTGAAGCAGGGGGTTTAAGTCCATCCCCTCGGCAAGGGCTGGAAAGACGCGTTCAAAAGGGCTCGACAAGAAGATGATTAGCGCCAGAAATCCGACTGTCAGAGATGACTCAATCGCCAGCAGGTAGGGCATGGTTTCCGGGTGAGACTTCCAGTGTATCCAGGCAGCCAGGGTTGCGAAGGCAGCCAGTATCCATGCCCAGAAAAGGAGAGATCCCTCATGTCCACCCCACAGTGCAGCTACAGTATAAAAGACCGGCAACCGGCTGTTAGAATTCATGACAACATATTTTACCGAGAAGTCACGTAACAGAAAGGAGTATATAAGTGAACCGCATCCTAATGAAATCAGGATAAAATTAGCGGTTACGGCCTGGCGTCCGGCCCGGATCCATGCCGGATTTCCTGTTTTAAGGCCGATCAATGGAGCGAGAATTCCGGCAATGGAGACCACGAGTGCAGCAATAACTGCGAAATAACCAATTTCTATTATCATACTTTATACTTCCATGGTGTCATAAATTGTCTATGGTTGCAACGATTTTATCATGTCCTTCTTTGGCATTTCCACGCCGGCCCGTTTCATCTCTATAGGCATGTAGTCTTCTGAATGCTTGGCCATGATCATGTTGGATTTAAAGACATTGCCGGAATCCCAGTAACCCTCAACCACGGCACCGGTCCCTTCTTTGAACAGATCAGGAGGTACCCCTTCAAATGTAACCGGTATCGTTTCAGCCCCGTCAGTCAACTCAAAGTTCATACGGAGCGTATTGGGGACAACCTTAAGACTTCCATTTACGACCATCCCGCCTACACGCACTTTTTTTCCGTAATAATCAGGGGAGAGGGAGCGGACTTCCGACGGGGTGTAAAAATAGATCAGATTTTCCCCGAAGTTCCCCAGAGCCAGATATCCTATAGCCCCGGCAATAATCAGAATGCTAATACCTATGCCGATTTTTTTACTCTTTGTCAAAGTCTATTGCCTCCGGTTCATAAAGTTTGGCTTCTTTTACCTCTGTATACAGTAGACGAAGTTTTCGCTCCATCAGGAAGAGGAAGAAGAGGGTCGGCAGGATACCTAACAAATAGGCGACTGTCACAAAGCCGTAATTTGGAATGAGTGAAACAGATTCCCCGTCGAACTCTGCTGTAACGGAATTTATATGTCCGGTAACTACTATGACTTTGAGATCCCTCAGCGTATCAGTGTCATGTCCCTCATACCTGACCGGCAATGTCTTATTTTCCCCCTGAAGAAGAAAATAAGCCCTGTTACTGTCATGTTCCCTTGTCAGGGTACCTCCCTGGATAATCCCCATTACCCTTGTTTTATCAGGTGTCGGGTTTTCCAATAGTTGATCAGGGGTCAGACTGGCCACATCCCTTTGATATCTTTGGAACCCCAGAAATGCGATCATGGATGTGACGAGGAGTAAAACCCCCCATCGAATGTAGAACGAAGACATTCCCCTGCTCATAGGTGCGCCTGGCTTAGAAGCCTTCCTTTCTTGGCTTCAAGGAGGTGTCCCAGATAGAGCATTCTGGTCCGGACCATGACCATATACGTAAAGAGCAGATAGAATCCGATAGTCATGACAATCAATGGTATTAAGATTTCCTGTGAGATGGCCAATCCCCTTTGAGAAACTGAGAGCGGCTGGTGAATGGTCCTCCACCACTCAACTGAGAAATAGACAATAGGGAGATCCACAAAACCTATAATGGCCACGATAGCGGCATATCTGGCCTCTTTCACATGATCATCCATAAACATACGAAGCATCAGATAGGCCATCAGGATCAGGAGAAGGACAAGGGCCGAGGTCAGCCGGGCGTCCCATGTCCACCAGGTATTCCATGCCGGTTTCCCCCATATGGAACCGGTTAACAGTTCCCCGATTGTGAAAAATGCCCCCACACCGGCAGCTGCATGGTTGAGATTGTCAACTACAGGGTCCTTCTTCCAAAGATACCAGAGGCTTCCTATGAAGAGGACAAGATAAGCAAGGAGTGAAGTCTGGGCAAAGGGGACATGAATATACATGATCCTTACGACTTCCCCCTGATAGTAATCCGGTGGGGATGTAACCAGAGCCATATACAATCCAACTATTAAGAAAATGCCTGCGGCAAGTCCAAACCAGCCCTCGAGACGCCGCATCCATTTTATCAATTTGTGCATAATACCTAATCCTCCAGGATAAATTCAAACAGCCAGTACGACACGATCAGAAAAACAAGGTCGAATACTGCCAGTAACTGGATCCATTGCTGATACAGTTTCAGCGGGTCGGCATTTATTGCCCCCTTTGTAGCCTCAACTGCACCGATAATCACCGGAACAACGAGGGGGAGGAGCATCAGAGGGAACATCACTTCACGCGCCTTGATTTGAACCGTCATGGCCGATAGCAGGGTTCCCATGGCCGCCAGACCCAGTGTGCCGAGGAAACATATTAACATAATCATGGGGATCTGTCCAAAAATGTCGAGATTAAAAAAAATAACGAACAGGGGAAAGATTATGATCTCGACCACCAGCATGAAGAGAAAATTTCCCAGAAGTTTCCCAAGGTAGACAGCCCCTTTCGGGATTGGGGCCATCAGCAGGTTCTCCATACAGTCGTTCTGCGTCTCTACGAGGAAAGACTTTCCAAGGCCGATGATCCCGGTAAAACTGAAGGCAATCCAGAGGATCCCTGGTATCATCTCTTTTACCATCTCTGTATCCATTGAAAGGCTTAAGCTGAAGATCAGGATGATAATGAGTGCAAAAAAGAACATGGATGAGATATTCTCACGGCTCCTGATCTCACTTAAAAGGTCTTTCCATACGATCCATCGGATAACTCTAAAAAATATCATGGGACTCTTTTAACTGTAGTGCCGGTATTTCCCTGAGACTTCCCTGGGTGAGGACACCGACCCGGTGAGCTACCTCAGCAGTTCTGGCCCGGTCGTGGGTAGTCATAAAAACAGTACCACCTGATTCTGTTACCTCCCGAAGATAATGATTGACCATTTGCTGCCCCTTCTCATCCAGAGAGGCGTAAGGTTCGTCCATTAAAAGTATCTTTGGGTTTGTGAGCATTGATTTTGCAATAGACAAACGCTTCTTCATCCCTGCAGAAAAGTAACGGGTCTTGAGTTCTGAGAAGGCGCCAATCCCCACACGGTCAAGGGCAAGCTTTATCTCCTGGTCCGGCCGGTTTTTCCCGCGGAGCCCTATGGCAAAGCGGATATTTTCGATAGCATTCAGGTCGTCATACAGATATGATCCGTGAGCGATAAGGAAGACGGCCTCCCGTACCTTAATTTTCTCCCGGACTCCATCGTAACCTGCCATTAAGAATTGACCGGCTGAAGGACGGTGGACAGTGGCCAGTATCCTGAGAAGGGTTGTTTTTCCTGCCCCATTTGGGCCGAACATTGCATAGCATTCACCTGAGTTGATTTCAAGGGTTATCTCTTTAAGTACCTCGTAATGCCGGTATGACTTGGAAATGGAAATACACTGTATGGCTTTCATCATTACTAATTAAATAAACGTACGATGCTCTTCTTGATCGCTGTCTTCACAAGTGAGCCGCCGATGGACTTTAGTTCCTTTAAAAAGTTTTCATAACTGTTGTTGCCGCGCAGGACATTGAAATATTTTTCTGCGAGCTCAGGCCTCTCTGTCAGGATGTCATACCAAATTCTTGGGCACGAATAAACGAATAGAGAGACTTTCTGGGCAGCCCTGAACTCAGGATAGAACTCGTTGCTCAGAAGCTTATCGTATCTGCCGAGATCGCTGCTCCCATTGCGGATACTGTCATAAATAACGGAAGATGCAAGCTGTGCACTCCTGATGGCATAATAGATCCCCTCGCCAAAAAATGGGTCTACCAGATTACCTGCATCTCCTGTCAGTATGACCCCACCCTTTGTAAGGACCTGCTGCTTTCTGAATAGCGGCAGTGGATATCCTTTATATTTAAAGCCAGTTATACCGGACAGTGTGTCATGTCCTTTAATAAATTTATCAAAAAAATCTTTGGGTCTTTTAACTACACCTTTAAATCCGGCTATACCGACAGATAACATGTTTTTTTTTGGAAAGACCCATGCATAACCATAAGGTATGACCCCGAAATCAATATGTACATAATTGGAATGCTTGTCAATGACAGACTGTTCGACCTCTATCTCTGCCTCTATTGATGCGGCTATAGTACGAATGGTATTTGGATACATAAACCTTCTTGCAGCCCCGTTGACGCCATCAGCCCCGACTACATACCGGCATGTAAAGACCTCATTCTTTGTAAAGACCTCATATCCATCTTTTGCAGCAGCAATACCTTCTACCTTTTTACCTGTAAGAAGGGATGCCCCCGCCTTTACAGCTTCATAGGTTATGTGAGCGTCAAGCTTGTCGCGCATTACCATATACGCCACCGGTTGTTCAGACATAAGCAGGGTGCTCTCTTTCTGACCATAACTGAAGTAGGCGCCGCTGACCGTTGCCTCGACAAAATCTTTAATATCTATGTCAAGGATGCGGTTTATCTTTAAAGAAATGCCTCCGCCGCATGGTTTGTATCTCGGAAGCTCGTCCTTTTCAAGGATCAGGACACTTAGTCCTGCCTTTGCAAGCCTGTGTGCAGTCGTGGCACCGGCAGGTCCGGAACCTGCTACTATGACGTCGTAGTTTGGCATAAGGATGATAAAAATTTAAATATTATAAATCAAAAAACAAATATTTAATATTAAAAAATCAAACAGATCTATTATTGGTTAATCCTGGCTTTATAATTCAATACTCCACCCTATTCCATATTTTTGAAACCATGTAGAAATGAATGAAAAAGAGTCAGTAAATATCATTATACCTATCAATATCAGGAAGGCCCCGCTAATGATGTTTATCCATTTCATGTATCGGGTCACAACCTTAAAGGTTGCTATGAATGTGTTGATGGCCAGGGCTGAAATAAAAAAAGGCACGCCAAGTCCGAGAGAGTATACTGCCAGGAGTCCCATCCCCTTTGCCATTGAACCTGTAGTACTTGCATAAAGGAGAATGGAGCCTAATATAGGACCGACACATGGTGTCCATCCTGCAGCGAATGCCATCCCAACAAGGAAAGAACCTATAAATCCGGCTGGTTTGTTTTCTATATGGAATTTTTTCTGAGAGGACAGGAAGTTTAATTTGATGACCCCCATTATGTACAGCCCCAAAAGTACGATAAGTACTCCTCCGATTTTCTGAATAATGTTCTGATAAGCAAGTAATGTCTCTCCTAAAAATGTTGCTGATGCACCGAGAAGTACAAAAACAGAAGAAAACCCTCCAATGAAGGCAAGTGAATTTGTGATTGTTATATACCTTACCTTTGATTTATCTTTGGCAGATGTAATATCTTCGAATGTCAGACCTGTTATGTAGGTAACAAAAGAAGGTACGAGGGGTAGGACACAGGGAGAAACAAAAGAAAGAAAGCCTGCTGAAAATGCGACAAAGATAGAGATATTGGAATAATCCATTACTTAGCCTCCCTGGTAAATTGTCCGGAATTAATTAGTATAAAGTTTTTCATAAATGTCTCAATATGCTTTCCATTTCTTTTTCAAAGCCAAGCGTATCTTTGTTCGCTATTCCACCTATATAGATCAGGGCGTTCTCTTCATATGGTTCTATCATGATCCAGATCCTCCAGTGAAATATGAAAAAAGATAAATAAAGCCCAAGCATAAGCAGGCCGCTTCCAGCCCAGACTATGTTAACGCCAGGATCTTTGGCTATCTGAAGGCCGGAATAATGAGGTGATGTATAACCTGAAAGGATGAAGTTGTATTTTGAACCCTTAACAGGAAACATATCAGGGAATTTATAGAATATCCAGGGGCTTGATATTAATTTTCCACCTTCATAAATATCAATCTGCACCGCAGGATTTTCATGATCTTCGGATTTGGCAGATTTGGCAAATATTTCTTTGTTGCCGGAATCAGATTCAAAATTGCCAGTGAAATTACTTGCATATAATCTCAGGTCTGTCCCCTTGATTTCTTTTTCCTTTCTGAAATCCAGAGCGGCATCGGCTACAGTGCCTCCATTTTCCCTGTCAGTGATGCGCATGAAAAGCTTGTCTGCGCGGTCCCGTGCAGTTCCGTAACTGCTTTGATAGAACCGGAAGCCCTTGTACTGCAGTGGATCATTTACCTGTATTGTCTTGGTCAGTACAATTTCCCCTTTATCTAAAATTGACAGGCTGCTGAAGTAATCTTTAATCATACCATTTTCATAGTAGTCAATCCAGAATTTGTTAAGGATAATAGTGAAGTTGCCCTCAGGGACACGTACAGGTACCCCTTCAAAAACAGGAATGTAGCCTCTGAAACCTATTGCGCTGCTTAAAGCAGCCCCGATAAGAATAAGGAATATGCTGATATGACTGATGACAGGTCCCAATCTGCCAATGGCCCCCTTTGAAGCAAACATGGAGATGTTTCCATATTTTTTCCCAAGCCAGAGTTTATATTTTCTCCCTTTCAGGGACGCTTCTACTTTCCTTCCTGCATCATCCATATCACCCTGAAATGGAATAATAGTGTTATGCTTAAAGTTCAGGACAAGATTATGGGTAAAATCACAGTCTACTGACGAATATGCACGCCAGATTGAAGGGACTCTCTTTGAGAAGCAGACGGCAAGGTTTACTGCAAGAAGAACAAGCATGCCAGAGAACCACCAGCTATGGTAAACATCTGACAGGCTGACGGCATGTATCCATTTGTACCAATTTTCACCGTAGCGTGTTATGTATTGTTCCGGACTTAAATTCTGTTCAATCAGCGTCCCTGCAATCGAACCTGAGGCTAATATGAGAAAGATCGCAATAGCTAATTTGATAGAACTGAAGAAGTTATATATTGTCCTCACGTATGTATACTATACGCCTTTTATATAGAGCAAAGAAAACATTAAAGGGAGCATAAACCATGCCATATCTATTGTCAAGATAAAGAGACATGATGCAAAATATTGTAATAAGAGATTACTCGAATATATCGTCTCCTGTCTTTTCCTCCTATCATTCCGGATATTCTTGACCTTTTGTGATGCCTGGGATCAACGGGACAAGTAATTGTAATTTCAAATTGCATCTGCTACCCTACTTTTGACATCATAAGGAGGTTCCGTGAAGATAAGCCGTAAAAGAATTGCCCTTATAATATTTGTTGCCATTGTAGTCCTCATATTATATGGTGCACACGAAGTCTTTAAGCCGTTTTATGAGTCTATCATTTGGGCGGCTATTGCAGGAGTGACCTTTTGGCCTGTAAATAAAAAGATTCGTTACTGGCTTGGAGGCAGAGGTTCGCTGAGTTCTCTTATCGCTGTCGTCGGTGTGCTCCTTTTTTTTCTTGTCCCTTCTGCGTTTCTGTTGATGTCTCTTGTGACACAGATAACTAATGTTTATGAAAAGATCTACCCACAGATGCCTCTGATCCTTAACCGGTTATCACATCTTATCCCTTTTCATGACGACAGTTTGAGGCAGAAATTAATAGCAAGTGTTGACGACGTTGGTAAGGTCTTGGTCAGTTATGCCGGATCTGTAGGCGGCAATGCCCTGTCTGTCATCTTTCAGATGGCTTTTACTGTCATGATATTATATTTTATCTTCCGTGACGGAGAGAGTTTCATAGAAAAGCTCAGAAATTCCGCACTTATACCGGCTGAAGATATTGACGTGTTCGTCAGAGAAACCGGCGGAGTCATCAGCGCTGTTATATATGGTGTTATCTTTACTGCAATGCTGCAGGGTGTTCTGGGTGGATTCGGCTTCTGGATCACAGGTCTTCCTGCGCCGGTGCTGTTTGGCGCTGTCATGTTCATCCTGGCGATCATCCCGTTTGCAGGGACTGCCCTTGTATGGGGTCCTGCTGCCATCTATCTCATCTATTATGGTATGATAGGTAAAGGGGTCTTTCTCATTATATGGGGCCTGCTTGCAGTTGGTATGATAGATAATATCCTGAGACCCTATTTTATAAGCAAGAGGCTTGGTTTTCATGTTGTCCTCTCATTTATCGGGATAGTCGGGGGCATGTCGGCTTTTGGTCTTTTAGGGGTTTTCCTGGGGCCATTGCTTCTTGCCCTTATGTTAAGGTTGTTTGAGAAATATTCAGGAATGGAGGCATAAAGGCAATCTATGGCTCAACATAAATACACAAACAGGCTGATCAATGAAACAAGCCCGTATCTTCTTCAACATGCCCATAATCCAGTAGACTGGTATCCGTGGGGAGATGAGGCCTTTCAGAAGGCCGAAGCAGAAGGTAAACCAATCCTCCTGAGCATAGGATATTCCGCATGCCACTGGTGTCATGTAATGGAGAGAGAGTCGTTCGAGAATGCAGAGATAGCGGAATTAATGAACAGGGATTTTGTGAGTATTAAGGTTGACAGGGAAGAGATGCCTGACATAGATGAAATATATCAGTATGCAGTACAAATCCTTGGCAGGGGAGGCGGATGGCCGCTGACGGTCTTTCTCACACCAGAGAGGAAGCCATTCTTCGGGGGTACATACTTTCCGCCTGTAGAAAGATATGGACAGCAGGCGTTCCCTGATGTCCTTGCCGCAGTATCTGAAGCATACAGGGATAGGAAATGGGCATTGGAAAATACAATCGAAGATTTGAAGGGGGCGTTAAACAGGCTTAATAAAAAGATGTCTGCTGTTAATGGTATGAATATTTCCGAGGTGGTAAATGCAGCCGCGACCATTCTCCGGGACTATGATCCATCACATGGCGGCTTTGGTTCAGCCCCGAAGTTTCCAGGGGGATTACAGCTATCGTTACTGCTTAAATACTACAAAAGAAGTAAAGAAAACCCTGCACTTGAGGTGATAGAAGACTCACTGCGCCATATGGCGGAGGGCGGCATATACGACCAGCTGGGCGGCGGATTTCACCGCTACTCGGTTGATGAAAGATGGCTGATTCCTCATTTTGAGAAAATGTTGTATGACAACGCTATACTTTCAAGGGTTTATCTGGATGTCTTTAAAGTTACCAGGGACCCTTTTTACCTGCGGATTGCTGAAGAGACCCTTCAATATCTCCTTCGCGACATGTATCATCCTGATGGAGGGTTCTACTCATCCGAGGATGCTGACAGCGAAGGTGATGAAGGGAAATATTATGTGTGGTCCAGGGACGAGATGGTTGCCGTCCTTGGTAAGGATCAGGAAATTGTGATGAGATATTATGGGGTAACGGATGAGGGTAACTATGACGGAAAGAATATATTGCATATTGACAGGGGATTCAAGGCCATTGCTCATGAATTCGACAGGCCGGATGACGAACTGCTGAAAATAATTGCGGAAGGCAGGAAAAAACTCCTCGCACACAGAGGGGGCAGAGTGAGGCCTTTTAAAGATTCAAAGATCCTGGCAAGCTGGAATGGGCTGGCAATATCGGCCTTTATTGATGCCTTCAGGACGACTGGCCGGGGACAGTATCTTGATGCGGCCGTGAAATCGGTTGATTTTCTAATGTCCAATCTCTGGTTACCCGGGGCCAGGCTGCTTCATGTCTGGAAGGATGGGGCAGCAAAGATCAATGGCAATCTGGATGACTATGCTTTTCTTGCATCTGCTCTGATTGATATGTTTGAGGTAACCTTTGATGACAGGTATCTGAAATGGGCAGGGGAATTGACGAACTCCATGATTGAGATATTCAGTGATGCTGACAACGGCGGGTTCTATAGTGCGGAGGCTGATCCTGACAGGCTTTTTCACAGGCTTAAAACAGGCACTGATCAATCAATACCATCAGGCAATGGAGTTGCCGCCATGAATCTGCTGAGGCTTTCAGCATACAGAGACAATAGCGAGTATAAGGCACAGGCGGAAGAGGTTTTACGACTTTATTACAACGAGGCTAAATCAGCCCCCTTCAATTATGCTTCAATACTTTCCTCTGCCATGTTTTGTATTGCAGGTGCAACGGAGGTTACGATTGTTGGAAATAAAGACAGTGAAAGTACAAAGATGATGCTGAGGAAAATAGGTAATGCATATATCCCTGACATGGTCATATATATAGTGGATGAGACAGCCGGAGATAATAAATGCCTGCCTCAGTTTTCCAAAGGTAAGGGTCAAAAGAATGGGATGGTCACTGTCTATGTATGTAAGGATTTTACTTGTAGTGAGCCCATTACAGAACCTGAAGAGGCAGACCGGCAGTTTTTGTGAGGCAGTTGGGTATTATGCATAATAATATTTTATTGTTGCAACTATTATGCTTATTGTGCTACAAGAAATACACATATTATCAGACTTCAATGATTCCTCATCAACGTAAATTCTGTCAGTCCATTTATGATTAAAAGGGAGGGGGTATAAGAATGAAAAGGATTTTGCAGGTGCTGTCATTTTTTACAGCCATTTGTATTGCGGGTATATCTGCCAGCTATGCATTTGAGCTGAATGGATTTGCAGATGTTTCATTCACAAAAAGTAGTGAGGGCAATAATCGCAAAGACAAAGAGTATAGAAATGGAGACTTTAACTTTGGTACCCTTGACCTTTATTTAGCTCAGTCCATTGATGACATTGACATATTGTTTGAGATGATAGTTGAAAACGGAGATGAGGTGGACTTGGAGAGGCTCACTATTGGGTATACCTTTAGTGATGAGGTGAAACTTCGAGTAGGCAGATTTCATGCACCTCTTGGGTTCTGGAATACTGCATATCATCATGGTGTTCAGCTTCAGCCGACAATAAAAAGGCCGGTCTTCCTTAAGTTCGATGACCACGGAGGTATCCTTCCTACGCACGTTGTAGGGGCAGACCTGGTAGGTCGTGTCAAGACAGGAATTGGCGCTGTTACATATGATCTTATGATCGGGAATGGGTCAAAGATTACAGGACCGAAAGAGGGAGAAACCAATGTCCTGTATCCTAATAATACTTCTGATAATAATATAGGAAAGGCTGTGGCTTTTAATGCAGCCATATCACCGGCAGTCGTGGATGGGCTGAAGGTTGGTGTCTCAGGTCATATAGCAAAAGTAATGAGTGACGACTCAGCTGCATTACCTGTCTCCGTTAATGCAGACCAGACCATATTCGGGGGGTTTTTAATTTACTCAACAGGTAATCTTAACCTTTCAGGTGAATATTTTACAATTGAAAATAAGAACGAACAGGATAGCAAGAAGTATGATTCCAGAGCATACTACGGTTTAGTCACCTACGCAGTTACAGACAAGTGGGTGCCGTATGTTATGTACGAGAACCTGCAGGTAAAAGATAATGACCCTTATGTTATTTCGCTTGGGGCCGTTGATACTGAGAAGCTGACCGCAGGTCTCCGCTACAACATCAACTACAGGAGCTCTGTAAAAGTTGAGTACAGGGATATCATTAATGAAAAGAATGCCATTAATAATAAAGATTCAGATTGGAGTGAATATGCTGTACAGTGGGCGCTTGCGTTTTAGTGAATCTGATGTTTCATGTCTGAGATATCAGATTCTTTAAACAGGAGGGTATAAATGAAATATGCTAAATTCGGTTTTGTGATGGTGGTTATCACATTACTATTTTCAGGCACTTTATTTGCCAGCGCCAATGCGAGGGAAATTGCCATAATTGCACATCCATATTTTCCAATGAACTCAATCTCTGCATCTGCAGTAAAACACATTTATCTTGGGGAAAAAACATCAGAGGGCGGCGTGAAGATCAAACCTATGGAGCAAAGGGATGAGGCAATAAAGAAAAGGTTTATTGAGAAAGTTATAAGCAGCAGTGTTGATGGATATAAGGCATACTGGATAAAGAAGTTTTTTCAGGAAGGGGTGACTCCGCCTACAGCTAAGGGTACGCCCAGCGAGATTATCCAGGCGATCAGCCAGACTGCCGGGGCTATTGGTTATGTTTGGGAAGACGATATCAGGGGTGATTCGGGGGTAAAGGTTTTATTGAAGATCGAGGTTGGGAATTAACTGGAAGGAAAGACCTCTGCAGGAAGGCCTGTTGTTTCCCTTACCTTCTGAGCAATTAAATTCAATTCATTCTCTGATAGATGAGTGACGAATTCTTCAGCAGGAGGGCGTGCTACTGTGTATAACTGCACGAGTCGTATCATCCCGCCGTAATCGAGGATTTCTTTAAGTCTGCTGCAATACAAACTTATTTCATCATGAGATGGCAGAGTGCCTGCAAGCCTGTTAAAGCAGCTCTGTATAACAACCGGGTGCTTCCTTGCAGTCATAATTATATTTCCAAGGATATCATTCAATGGGATATGACTTTGAGATATCTTGTGAAAGTAATTCTCACTGCCTGCGTCAAGTTTTGCCCAAACCTCGCCATTGTAGCTGTACATTAAGTCTATTGCTTCCTGTACCCGTAAACGGTTAAGGCACGAGGCGTTTGTGATCAGCACAAGCTTCAGGTCATTCTCCTTTATCCTTATTATTTCCTCAACAACTTCATAGAAGTTTGTAAAGGTAGTCGGCTCGGCATCTCCCGAGAGTGCGATATCTGAAAGGTGTCTTAATTCAAGCGGCGTCTTGTCAAAGGGAGACATTGTAAACAGCCTCTTTGAGATAACCGAATCAATAGTCTCCTTCAACTCGGAGCCAATACGTTTTATGTCTACCTTTGCATGCTGGATTTGGCGGGTTCGGTCCACCTGACAATAGACACAGTTAAAGTTGCACACCCTGTCAGGATTCAGGTTTATGCCTACCGATATTCCCTTTGACCTCCTCGAAAGTACTGGATAAACATACTTGTTGTTTGCAAATGTACGGCTGTGATCCGTGTACAGCATATCATCAGAATAGCCCCTGAGGATAAGGGGTGTCAAGTCTGCATGCTTTGTTGTAACATATATTGACTAATTTAATAGCACTTACTATGTCCGCAGAAATGACACTTCTCACACCCTTCAGAAAATTCCATCTCGCAGCCGCAGTCCGGGCATGCGGAGCCAATGCGCCTGTCGAACTCGACGCTCATTTCTTTGTCCGTATCTCCCTGTTTAGTTATCATGTACTCAAGAACTGCCTTGGAAATTGCATCTGCGCACGAGTGGATTATGTTTTTACCAAGGCCATAGGGCTGGTTACACCTGATACCAATCAACTGTCTGATTATTGATTGCGGCGACACACCGCTCCTGAATGCAAGGGATATAAGTCTTCCAATAGCCTCATTCTGGGAGGCTTCACACCCGCCTGCCTTGCCCATATTGCAGAAAACCTCAAATGGTCTTCCGTTTTCATCTTCATTCACTGTAACATAGAGGTCGCCGCAGGATGTCTTCATCTTATTTGTAACGCCTGTGATGGTCTTTGGTCTTGGCCGCGGCTCTATAGTGGGATGAGATGGCCTGTTGTCCTTACCTGGCACCTGTTTTTCAATTTCCGGGGTCTGTTTAATGTTTGGATCTGCTTTACTCTTGTCCTGGCTCTTGCCAACATTCATTACCTGCTCTGATCTGCTGCCATCCCTGTAGACAGTTATTCCCTTACACCCTAGTTTATATGCGAGGATGTAAGCATCTTTTACATCATCTACGGTGGCTGTTACAGGCATATTAATGGTCTTTGAGACTGCGCTGTCTGTATATTCCTGAAAAGCAGCCTGCATCCTTACGTGCCATTCAGAGGAAATGTCATGGGCCGTGGCAAATATGGCCTGCCACATTGCCGGCACTTCGGTAAGCCCTCTTACAGAGCCATGGTTGGCTATGATCTTATCAAGAAGTTCTTCGCTCCAGAAGCCCTCAGACCTGGCTATGTCTATAAATGTCTCCTGTGCATACGGGAGGTGTTCTCCACCCATGACATTTTTGTACCAGATAAGGCTGAATTCAGGTTCGCACCCTCCTGACGTGTCTGCAATCATACTAAGTGTCCCTGTCGGGGCTACTGTTGTGATATAGGCATTCCTGAGCCTCCTGCCCTGCTTTTCGTAGACAGAGCCTTTCCAGTTAGGGAATACCCCGCGCCTCTCTGACATCCTCTCCGACTCACTGTGGCCTATATCCCTGATAAACTGCATTACATTACGTGCGCAGTCTATCCCTTTTGAAGAATCATAAGGAATTCCGAGCTTGTAGAGCATCCTGGCAAAACCCATCACGCCGAGTCCGATCTTGCGGTTTGCCTTTGTCACCTCTTCAATCTTCTTGATAGGGTAGTGGTTCATGTCAATTACATTGTCAAGAAAGTGGACAGAGGTGCGGATAGTCCTTTCAAGCTTTTCCCAGTCAACTACAGCACGACCATCCATATGTGTGACATGAACTTCAAGGTTTATACTTCCGAGGTTACATGACTCATACGGGATAAGGGGCTGTTCACCGCACGGGTTAGTGGCCTCTATACCGCCTGCATGCGGGGTCGGATTGGTCCTGTTGGTCGTATCAATGAAAAAAAGCCCGGGTTCACCATTCTTCCAGGCATTATTGGCAATCTTATCGAATACCTCCCTGGCCCGAAGTTTCGATACCGGCTCTCCGGTCCTTGGACTAAGAAGGTCATACAACTCGTCTTTCGCTACAGCCTCCATGAACCTGTCTGTTATGGCGACACTTATATTGAAGTTAGTCACATCACTCTCATTAATCTTGCAATCTATAAATTCGAGTATATCCGGATGATCTACCCTCAGGATACCCATGTTCGCCCCGCGTCTTGTACCCCCCTGTTTCACGGCCTCAGTTGCATGATTAAAGACTTTCATGAAAGAGATAGGCCCTGAGGCAACACCGCCAGTTGTACGAACCACATCGTTTTTTGGTCTCAGCCTTGAGAATGAAAAACCTGTTCCCCCGCCTGACTTGTGTATGATCGCAGCCTGCTTTACTGATTCAAAAATACCTTCCATAGAATCCTCTATTGGAAGGACAAAACATGCTGATAATTGCTGAAGCTCCCTCCCTGCATTCATAAGTGTAGGAGAGTTTGGCAGAAATTCTTTTTTAGTCATTAACTGATAGAATATCTCCTCACTCCTTGCAGCATCAGCATTATTGTCATATATGAAGTCTGCCTGGGCAATATTCCTTGCTACCCTCCTGAACATCTCTGCAGGTGTTTCCATCACCTGTCCTTTGTCATTTTTCGCAAGGTAGCGTTTCTCAAGGACTTTGATTGCGTTCTGGGAAAATGTCGGGGTTAAAACCTCTCTTGTGGGCATAAGAGTCCTCCTGTAAGGTTAAATTTTAATAATTATTGAATAATAGTTATAGCTTCGTAAATCTCAAATATCTATTATGATTTTACACCTTTTTCAGAAATTATGCTTCTACGGAGGTGTGCAAGATTAGTTGATAAAGTTAAATCGTAAAAACGAAATAAGTCTACATCTATATAAAATCTTTGTCAAGGAGAAATATCTATATGTTGTGAGTTTTTTTCGATCTATGCCCGCTATTTTGTGGATTTATGGTGAAAAAGGTGGGGGAAATATGTTGATTAGCTGTTGAAAAATATGCTGCAATAAACAGTAAAGGGCTTGTTATTACGACTATTTTTTAAGGGCCTCTGCTACGGACTGACCCAACAGGGCCGGATTTCTTACAACATTGATACCTGCCTTCTCCATAGCTGCCATTTTCTCCGATGCAGTCCCTTTACCGCCGGAGATAATTGCGCCTGCGTGACCCATACGCCTTCCAGGGGGGGCTGTTATCCCTGCAATAAAACCTATGACAGGTTTTGATACATTGCTCTTAATAAAATCTGCTGCACGCTCCTCAGCATCTCCTCCGATCTCTCCTATCATCACTACCGCATCTGTCTCCTTGTCTTTTTCGAACATTTCCAGAAGGTCTATGAAGTTTGTGCCGTTGACAGGGTCTCCGCCTATGCCGATGCATGTTGACTGCCCAAGTCCCGCCTTTGTGACCTGCCACACTGCCTCATAAGTGAGTGTGCCGCTCCTTGATATCACGCCAACCCTTCCCTTTTTATGGATGAAGCCGGGCATTATTCCAATTTTGCATTCTTCAGGGGTTATGATGCCGGGGCAATTAGGTCCGATAAGTCTGCTGTTCTTACCTGCCATGAATCTCTTTACCTGTACCATATCGTTCACAGGAATCCCCTCCGTAATACAGACTACAAGCGGAATCCCTGCATCAACAGATTCCATTATCGCATCTCCAGCAAATCCCGGAGGGACAAAGATCATAGACACGTTGGGTTTAGTTTCCGACACCGCCTCACTGACAGTATTGAATACAGGTACACCCTCAAAATCAATTCCACCCTTGCCTGGGGTAACTCCTGCAACTATATTAGTCCCATATTCCAGGCATGCACTGGTGTGGAACGACCCTTCCTTGCCTGTGATTCCCTGAACCATTAATCTCGTAGATTTATTAACCAGAATGCTCATGAATGTTTCACCCCCGCTGCGCCGCCCATTAATATCTGCGCTGCTAATTTAGTTACTTACCAACTTTACTATCTTCTGTGCACCTTCCCATATGTTTGAAGCGACTTCAAGGTTCAAACCGGAACTGCGAAGCATTTCGAGTCCTTCCGTTGCATTTGTCCCGTCAAGCCTTACAACAAGTGGCACCGTTAGTTTCACATCTTTTGCCGCTTCAAGGATACCACCGGCGATCCTTTCACAGCGCACTATACCGCCGAATATGTTGACGAACACACCTTTAACATTGTTATCTGCCAGGAGTATCTGAAATGCGTGCTTTACCGTTTCTTTAGATGCACCGCCTCCTACGTCAAGAAAGTTTGCAGGTTCGCTTCCTGCGAGTTTGATAACGTCCATAGTTGCCATAGCAAGTCCGGCCCCGTTTACCATACAGCCAATTGCGCCGTCTAACTTTACATAATTCAGTCCATGTTTGGACGCCTCTATCTCAAGTTCCTCTTCCTCATCAAGGTCACGGAACGCCTTTACATCTTCGTTCCTGAATAGTGCATTATCATCAAAACTTATTTTTGCATCCAGAGCAATTAGCCTGTTATCCTTGGTGATGACAAGCGGGTTTATCTCTACCAATGAAGCCCCCTTATCCACAAAGAGTTTGTATAGTCTGCCTGCCATAGAAACAAATTGTTTAATAACATCCGGCGTCAATCCAAGTTTGAATGCCATATTGCGCCCATTGAACTGCTGGAATCCGACACAAGGGTCAATATATTCCTTAATGACCTTCTCGGGTGTCTTAGCTGCAACCTCTTCTATCTCCATACCACCTTCAAGGCTAGTGATAAAGACAGGACGGCTGTAGGTGCGGTCAACCAGAAGGCTAAGGTAAAGCTCCTTCTCAATATTGACGCCCTCTTCAACTAACAGCTTTCTTACGCACCTTCCCTCAGGTCCAGTCTGATGAGTTACAAGTACCTTCCCGAGGATTTCTCCTGCGATCTGTCCTACATCCTTCTTGTCTTTGGCAAGTTTAACGCCTCCGGCCTTTCCCCTTCCTCCTGCATGGATCTGTGCCTTGATAACGACTACCTCCGACTTGATTTCCTCGGCACATTGCACAGCCTCATCTACAGAATATACAGCCTTACCAAAAGGAACCGGTATTCCGTACTGCGAAAAAAGTGACTTTGCCTGAAATTCATGAATATTCATATTATACCCTCTTGCTTTCCCCCATTTATTATGGGGAGTAATGAGGGCAAATATTATCATTTGTGCGGGAATAAATCAAGGGGAGAATGCCTCGGATATGTCAAATATATTTCAAATAAAGTCAGATAAGTTAGTATCCTTTTCTTGAATGCTTAACCAGATAGTTGAGTATTATTGACCTCTCCTCTTCAGATAAAAGAGTCCCCATGCCCGTGGCCTCCGCATTTTTCTCCATTCTTGGAATGACCTTTTTCCATCCGAGAGATGTATGTGTTTGTGGATGGTAAGCAGGGTGGCATATATTACATTTTTCCTTGTAGAGGAGAGCCGGAGGAGAGTCGGGCTCAGGGACTGGTTGCGGATTATCGCAACCAGTCGCAAGAAGGGTAACGGCAAGAAAAGTCATACCCAAGAAGAAGACAGTGGTCATTCCTCTTTGAAACCATAATCTATTTTGCAGGTCACCGATTATTTTCATTATAAGTCATCTCAAAATTAGGTTTCAAGCCCGTTTTATTGCTTAAAACTCCCACCAGGGATGCTTAACTTTTTTCAGGTAACTTCTGCTTATTGTACAAGATATAGCAAACGACCAGGATCAGGAGTATGACCCCGTGGACCACCATCTGGATGGTTCCCTGATCCCACAGGACATCATCCATGGAGATTGCCATCTGAGTAAGCAGCAGCCCTCTGATACTTGCGATAAAACCGATATAAAGGTACGGATTAAGTGAAAACTCGTGCTTATTTATCTGACGCCACACCTGCCTGAAAAGTTCCATGGTGATCAGCGCAAACATCATTTCACTTAAGAGGTGCGGTATGGTGTGCGCGGTCCATAACATGAGGGCATCGTAATAGGCGTCGAATATCAGACGTGCGGCCAGGTAGATTATACCCACTGCTATGATTACAAGTATGACATGGTCGGCTATGTTAAACATAAAGTTAAGACTTTTTAATAAAGCGGACTTATTCTCTTCGCCCTCTTCCATAACCGAATCCTCCTTGTATGTTTAATGAAAAATTAATATCAAATTAACACAAACCAAAGCAAAATGAAATATATCCTGATATTGAGGAGACGAGATTACTTAACAATGAAAATGTCAGTCATGTCATCCTGAATTTATTTCAGGATCACTAATGCAGCAGGGTCAGGAGATCCCTGAACAATACTGAAACGAGTTCAGCACATGGTTCGGGATGACAGCGGGACGCAATGGGAAGGCGCTGTTTTCGGATGAAGTTTTGCTTATACTTGACATAGTGTGATATGCGTTATAAGATAGTAAGTAATTACTATCATGGAGGTATATATGCAGGCAAACTCTAAGCACCTTCGGGCGGATGAACGTCGGGCAGTAACAGTAGAGGCCGTGGTCGAACTGGCCGCTGAACAGAATCCTAATGACATTACTACCGCGGCCATTGCCAAACGAATGAATCTGACACAGGGGGCAATATTCCGCCACTTTCCGAGTAAAGACTCAATCTGGCAGGCGGTGATGGAGTGGGTAGCAGCGCGGCTGTCAGCCCGGACAGAGAAGGCAGTACAGGCAGCCGCGTCCCCTCTTGCAGCTTTGGAAGCCATGTTCATGACTCATATTGATTTCGTAGTAAGGCATCCGGGGGTCCCAAGGATCCTGTTTGGTGAACTGCAGCATGCAGAAGACACGCCTGCCAGGCGCATAGTACAAACACTGCTCATACGTTACGGTGAGCGTCTGGGGATACTGATCGAAAAAGGTAAATCGCAGGGAGAACTGTCTCAGGATGTTGATACAATGGCCGCTGTCTCTCTGTTTATCGGGATGTTGCAGGGCCTGGTCATGCAGTCTCTGCTGACCGGGGATTTCCATCGCATGCGGGCTGAAGCCCCGGGGGTGTTCGCCATATTTAGCCGTGGTATTGGGGGGATATGATGATGAAAATGCCGATAAGTGCACAAAAACTGGCCTTGATTGCAGTGATAGTTTCGCTGCTTGCAATGTTAATATATGTAGCTCTCCGTTCAGGGCCGCTTGCCCCGGTGCCTGTGACTGTAACTACTGTTGAAAACCGTTCCATTTCCCCGGCCCTTTTCGGCATTGGTACGATTGAATCCAAGTATACCTACAGGATAGGTCCTACGATCTCAGGAAGGGTTAAACAGGTAAACGTTAATATTGGCGACAGGATCCGTGCCGGTCAATTACTTGGTGAAATGGATCCGGTGGATCTCGACGACCGCGTAACTGCACAGGATGCCGCTCTTAAGCAGGCAGAGGCTTCAGTGCTGGCAGCAGAAGCCCAGGTACGCGACAACACGGCCCGTTTTACATATGCCGACGCCCAGACGCAGCGTTATGAAAAACTGATGCTCTCACAATCAGTAAGCGAGGAGGCGCTTGAGGCCCGGCGACAGGAACGACAGGTGGCTGAGGCCGGTCTCGCTTCAGCACGTGCAAATCTGGATGCTGCACGTCAGGAATTGGCACGCGGCCTGGCTGACCGGGCTGGTATTGTCAAGCAGCGCACCAATCTCCGTCTGGTCTCACATGTGGATGGATTGGTTACTGCACGTTATGCTGATCCAGGTTCTACTGTGGTAGCAGGGCAGCCTGTTGTGGAAGTGATCAATCCAAAGTCTCTGTGGATCAATGTTCGTTTCAATCAGCTTAACTCCTCTGGTCTGCGATCCGGACTTCCTGCCCGTATCGTGCTTCGCTCGCAGGCTGGACAGGTCATGTCCGGAAAAGTGCTTCTGGTAGAACCTCTGGCCGATTCCGTGACTGAGGAGGTATTGGCAAAAGTAGTGTTTGATACGTTGCCGGTGCCGCTGCCGCCTCTTGGTGAATTGGCTGAGGTCTCCGTTGCCCTGCCGGAGATACCGTCCTCGCCAATAGTACCTAATGCGAGTATGCAGCGGGTTAACGGAAGTATTGGTGTCTGGATTGTAGAAGACGGTGGTCTGCGCTTCGCCCCTGTCAGGGTTGGTGCGACAGACCTGGATGGCCGGATGCAGATTCTTGAAGGATTGAGTGCCGGCGATCGCGTGGTGGTTTATAGCCATAAGGCACTGAAAGCCGGCAGCCGCATCAAAGTTGTAGAGCGACTTCCAGGAGTGACATTATGATAAATCTCGCCGGACGGGATATAATGCATTCCTGGGGAAAGTTCGTCTTCACAGGTGTGGGGCTGGGGTTGCTGATCGGAGTGACCCTGACCATGGCCGGAGTCTACCGTGGTATGATAGACGATGCCAAAGCGCTTCTCGACAACAGTGGAGCTGACCTGTGGGTAGTTCAAAAAGACACCCTGGGTCCGTACGCTGAATCGTCCAGTCTGAATGACGATATCTATCGCAGCATTCTCGGAATATCCGGTGTGGCGCGCGCAGCAAACATCACATACCTGACTATGCAGGTGCGCCGGGGAGAGACAGATGTACGCTCCATGGTAGTCGGAGTCGTGCCAGGCGGCCCCGGCGAACCGGGACAGCCCCCCTATCTTGTTTCCGGACGACATATAACGCGTGGACACTATGAGGCCGTGGCCGATATTTCAACGGGATTCAAAACCGGTGACCGCATCCAGATCCGTCGTGACCTCTACACGGTCGTCGGGCTTACCAGGCGCATGGTGTCTTCCAGCGGTGACCCGATGGTGTTCATCCCGCTGAAGGATGCGCAGGCGGCCCAGTTTCTTAAGGACAACGACGCCATCATCGGGCAGCGCCGACGCACTGAGGCAAACCCTGCCTTCAATAACCCGGCAGCGCCGGGCCTGACAGATGCGGTGATTGCCTCTCAGAGCACCAATCCATATGTTAATGCCGTGCTTGTGCAGATCGCTCCAGGCTACACTTCAGAGGAGGTGGCAGACCCCATCCGACGCTGGATGAGGCTCCAGGTCTACACCCGTGATCAGATGGAGGGAATCCTGGTAGGAAAGTTGATCGCTACATCGTCCAGGCAGATCGGTATGTTTCTTGTTATACTTGCCATAGTCAGCGCTGCCATTGTTGCGTTCATAATATACACACTGACATTGGGAAAAATCCGTGAGATTGCGGTGCTTAAGCTTATTGGCACCAGGAATCGTACAATTGCTATGATGATACTTCAGCAGGCGATAGGTCTTGGAATAATCGGTTTTGTAGTCGGGAAGATCTCTGCTACTTTCTGGGCGCCGATATTCCCGAAATATGTCCTGCTCGAACCATGGGATGCTGTACAGGGCTTCGCCGCAGTTGTGGTAATTTGTGCCCTGGCAAGTATACTGGCCATCCGTGCTGCACTCAGGGTGGACCCGGCGGAGGCTATCGGTGGCTGATATTCATACAACAGGGATTCTAATCAGGGGATTGCGGAAACGCTATGGAGAGGGTGAGACAGCCGTTGACGCCCTCAAGGGTGTGGATATGCAGGTCGCTCCCGGCGAAGTAGTAGGGCTGGTAGGTCCTTCGGGTTCCGGCAAAAGTACCCTGCTGAAATGTCTTGGTGCTGTAATCGAACCGACTGACGGGCATATAACCCTGGGTGGCGTAGTGATCTACGATAAAGGGTGGAAGATCCGCGACCTGCGGGCACTGCGTCGTGACAAGATCGGATTTGTCTTTCAATCACCGTACCTGATCCCGTTTCTCGACGTTACCGACAACGTTGCATTGCTGCCTATGCTGGCCGGAAGATCCAATAGCGAATCCCGTCAGCGGGCCATCGAACTGCTCGAAGCGCTGGGTGTGGCACATCGTGCGAGGGCAATGCCGTCGCAGCTCTCCGGCGGCGAACAACAGCGGGTGGCTATTGCCCGGGCTTTGGTCAACCGGCCGCCGATAATACTTGCCGATGAACCAACAGCGCCTCTAGACAGTGAGCGTGCATTATCTGTGATCCGCATTCTCAATCAAATGGCCCGGCAATACGAGACCGCCATTATTGTCGTCACGCATGATGAGAAGATCATCCCGACTTTCAAGCGAATCTACCACATCCGTGACGGCCGCACCGAAGAGGAAGAGGGAGAAGGGCGGGAGATCAGTGAAAACACAAATTAACTCAAGGAGGAAAGAAGCGATGAAAGCAAAAAGTATTAAAACATTAATCCTGGCCGCAGGACTGTTCTTAATTACGGCAAACAGCGTGACAGTGGCCGAAACCGGTCAGCAGTCAACAAAACAGCTCGCTCTGCGCGGTATCATGAAAGATCTCGGAAGCAATATGCAGGTCGTAACCGATGGCATTTCACGGGAGGACTGGGCATTAGTAGAGAAAACTGCGCCATTGATTGCAGACCATCCGCAACCGCCAATGTCGGAAAAGGCGCGCATCATGGGATTTATGGGCAGCAGCATGGGCAAATTCAAAGGGTATGACGATGTGACGCACGAAGCTGCGAAGTCTCTGGGGCAGGCAGCCGCAAAGCAGGATGGTTTGGCGGTAATTGCCGCTTTCCAGGAACTTCAAAAGGCGTGCTACGGCTGCCATCAGGA
Source organism: Nitrospirota bacterium (assembly GCA_020846775.1). Lineage (NCBI taxonomy): Bacteria > Pseudomonadati > Nitrospirota > Nitrospirota bacterium. The sequence goes on along the minus strand of JADLDG010000034.1, from coordinate 80,590 downwards.
TTTTCGCAAATCTTTCGCGGAACATTTTTACGCTGCGCCCTGATTATGAACCTTAAATCGGTACACTCTTCCCTGGCCGTTCGATCAATTCGACCTCGTACTTATCCGGTGCCTCGATAAAACAGAGCCGGGTGCCTGATGATGTAACTGTCGGGCCATCGGTAATCGGGACGCCCTTCTCCCTGAAGTGAATGATCATCTGATCGAGGTCGTCCACTTCGAAGGCCAGATGCACAAGGTCCTCCGGCACCTCGACTTTTCCACCCGCAGGAAATGAACATATCTCTATAACCTCTTCACTGTTTGGAACAGTTAGAAAGACCAGCTCTGATCCGCGCGGGGAACGTTTGCGATTCTCGATAGTTAGTCCCAGGACATCAACATAAAAGCGCAGGGTCTCATCCATGTCATTAACACGCATTCGTGTGTGCAGCAGTTTTTTAATCATTTCTATAAAACTAACACGTTATGCAGGGGGATGTAAAGAAGCAAGATCATTTTCCCTCCCCCTTGCGGTGTCTGCATATAAATTATATCATCATTTTAATTGCCGCATTAATAACTAATAGAGATAGGGGAGTTTCCTGGATTTAATAATAAGCAGTTTGCGGATACCCGTTGAAAAAGACGGTATGGATGAATATCTAAGGGCCGCTTCACAAAGGCTGAAGATTAGCGAACAGGATATAAGGTTCGTAAAAATCCTGAATAAATCACTTGATACAAGTTGTAAAGATCAGTTCTATTACCAGCTTTCAATAGTAGTCACTACTCATGATCTCTTCGACAACAAGGAAAACCTTCCTGTATACCCGGAATCACCAGAATCAATTGCAGAGATAAGAACAGAAAGGAAGACCCCAATAAACAGCAAAGAGAGGCCGGTAATAGCAGGTTTTGGTCCTGCAGGGATGTTCGCAGCCCTCGAGCTTATTGAATATGGGATTAAACCTCTGATATTTGAAATGGGCAAGAAAATTGAAGACCGCCACATTGATGTTCAAAGATTTAATAGAGAAAGGGTGTTGGACACTGAATCAAATATTCAGTTTGGTGAAGGGGGCGCGGGCTTATACTCTGATGGCAAGCTGTTTTCCAGGACGAATAATTCAAAATATATAAACCGGGTGCTGGATACCTTTATTAAATTTGGCGCCCCTGAAGAGATTGGCTACGTAAGAAAGCCCCATCTCGGGACAGACGTTTTGTGCAGAATCGTTCGTAATATAAGGGACTATATCCTTGAAAGAGGCGGCGAGATACATTATGGCTCAAGAGTAACTGACATCCTGATATCAGGCGATAAAGTCTCGGGTGTGGTAATAAACGGGGAGAAGGAATATCATACTTCAACTCTCTATCTTGCTATGGGGCATTCTGCCCGGGACTCATTTAAGATGTTTCACAAAAGAGGCATTGCTATTGAGCAGAAGCCTGTCTTAGTGGGAGTAAGAATAGAGCATCCTGCTGATGCTGTTAATCTTATAAGGTATGGAAATAAGTATAAGGATTTCCCCGGTATAGGCGCTGCTGCCTATTCATTAAACTACACCAATAGGAAGGCAGGACGCGGGGTTTATACATTCTGCATGTGCCCCGGAGGTGAGGTAATAAATGCATCATCTGAGAATGGTATGATGGTTGTTAACGGCATGAGCTATTCTACCAGGTCTTTAGAATTTTCAAATTCAGCCCTTGTTGTAACCTGTCATACCGATGACTATAAATCAACAGATCCATTGGCTGGTATAGTGTTCCAGAGGGATATAGAGCAAAAGGCCTTTAATGCAGGAGGAGGAAGATGGGATGTACCTGCGCAGAATCTGTTAGATTTTTTATCCGGCAAGATCTCTGTTAATTTAAATAGAAATTCGTTTAAGATGGGGGCCGTTGCTGCTGATATGAGAGCCATCTTTCCAGGCTTTATTTCAGAAGCTCTTTTAAATGCATTTAAAAGTTGGGAAGAGGATTATCCACTGTTTGTATCAGGGCACGCAATATTGTTAGGTGCAGAGACACGAACGTCCTCCCCGGTTAGAATTAAACGCACTAATAAATATGAGTCAGTAAATGTAAAAAACCTGTACCCTATAGGCGAAGGTTCCGGGTATACAGGCGGTATAGTAAGTTCGGCTGCTGATGCTATTAAGGCTGTGCGCGCGAGTGATTTAATTTCCTGAGTACTACAGCTTGTTAAATGTTACGCAGGGCTGAAGTATGTCTACCAGAGTGAATGGCCTTCTGTCGTATCTGTTAATGCTTTGCGTGAGCTCATATCCGGTTTCGGTCTTTACCAGCCTGGCAACCTGTGCAATTTTCTGTTCTTTGGAGAGCATGTTGACAGATTCTTTCATCCTTCATCATGTTCATCACTGTCTGTCACGACCAGATGTCTTGAGTCTCCTGGGACCCCCAGCGGCGTAATCCCGCTATCTGTGAAGGCATGCCATTACAGTTTATGTTCTGCAATGACATGTTCCATGCTGGAACTCTTGTCAATTGCAGCGTTCATCGTCAGAGTAATAATTGTTTTCACTTATTTCCTCCACTATTCCCATCCTTAACCTGTTTGAACCGGATTATTCTAATTGAGTCTGTGCCGTCAACGCTGTCTTGTGATATATCCTCTGCTACTATTATGTTGTCATTTTCAACCACTAATCCCGATTCTCCAATGAACCTCATAATCCCCTCATGCGAATAATCGTTGTCATTACCCATCAAGACAGGAAAAACCCCAGAAGAAAGATTAAGAAATCTCTGAGTCTCTTCGCTTCTGCTGAAGGCAAGTGTCCAGCAATCGGGTTTGAACCTGGAGATACTTCGGGGAGTGTTTCCATTTTGAGTGGGTGTAATGATGCAGCGAACGTCGAGGGCCTGAACTGCTTCAACCACACTAAACGAAATGACATCCGCTATGTGCGACTGTCTATTTCCAAGCCGGACCCTGTAGTATTCACGCAGGTCGGAGCCCCGTGCCTCCCGTTCAATGGATAATGCTATTCTGGCCATCATGTCTACTGACTCAACAGGGTATTTCCCGATGCTCGTTTCTTCAGACAGCATTACTGCGTCAGTGCCGTCAAGGATAGCGTTTGCCACATCCGATGTCTCTGCCCGGGTCGGGCGGATATTCTCTGTCATGGATAACAGCATCTGCGTAGCAGTGATCACCGGACGTCCCATCAGATTGGCTTTACGAATAAGCTTTTTCTGGACAGCAGGGACATCCTGTACCGGAATCTGGACACCCAGATCTCCACGGGCTATCATAATTGCGTCTGCTGCATCAAGGATTTCATCAATATTCCCGATTGCCTCCAGCCTCTCGATTTTTGCGACCACGTGGACCGGCTTGCCTCTTTCCCTCGCAAAGTCCCTGACCTTATGGATATCATCTGCCTTTTCTACAAATGATACGCCGAATGCATCAACCCCCTCTTTCAAGGCAAAATCAACAAACTGGAGATCTCTGTCTGTTACTGTTTCTATGAATATTTTTGCACCCGGAAGGTTCAATCCCTTATGGGAGAGTAATGGTCCGCCTATAACAACCTTGCAGACAACCTCATCTGTGGTAATCTCCTCAACCTGTAATTGAATAAACCCGTCATTCAGGTAGATAACGCTGCCCTGAGAAACACTCTCCGGTAATCTCGTATAATTAACCGGGATGCGTTCAGCAGTACCAGGAACATCCTTTGTGGTCAGAGTCGTCCGGTCGCCTTTTTTAAGCAACAGCGAATCGCCAGCCAGTTTGCCAATACGGATTTTGGGGCCGGGGAGATCGGCGAGGATCATGCATGATCGGCCTGATTTTGATGCGGTCAAACGTATACGCCTTATGTCTTCCCGGTGTCCCTCGACAGTGCCATGAGAAAAATTGAGTCTGGCGACATTCATGCCGCGCATCATCAATTCCTCAAGGACGGTTTCTGAACGGGAGGCCGGCCCGATTGTGCATACTATCTTGGTTTTGTGGTTAGGTAATTTCACGCCCTCACCTTATTATGTAATCACCCCTGCATTTGCATCCCCGGTATGAAAGCGAAAGCGGGTACTATACTGACCTTGGACTTACGTCAATAAATGATTTTCAGAAAAAGTCTGTTCTCACCAGGACCTGAATCTTCCTGAGTCTATATGAACAAAGCCGGAATCAGGGTAATAACCTACACCACCAAGTCTTAGATTAAGGGCGGCTTGCCTAACGTCATTTAATGGAATATTGGGAAATTGAATATCAATCGCCTTGCCCAGTAAGTGAAGGCTGTTTTTTGCGACATTTCGACCCTCCTGGATAAGCAGATTATTGTACTCAGGAGACCGGAAACCGGAGATTATGTGAATCTCATTGCCGCCTCCAAATTGCTTATCCACCTTATTAATAAACTCTATGACCCGTTTATCCATTTGGATCACCTCCTGGGTATGGTGACAGCGTAAGAAGTAATTCAGTTTGTTAAGCGCCTCAGGGTCATAATTTCCCGATGGGTCCCGGTAACAGACATCCAGACGTTCCTTCGTATGGATATTGTAGAGCTGGAGATTACTCTCAATCGGTTTGGCTGCATACAGCTTTTCCGGAAAGGCCGAGCCGCTGAAGAGGAGAAATGCCCCGACCAATGAAGCCTTCAAAAATGTCCTGCGATCCAGAAACTGATGAAGCATGCTGAAGATAATAACAGAAAAGAAGTGTATTGGTCAAACCGGGGCAAAACAAACCAGCAGTATATCAGCTCCGGATTTGAAAGCCCGGAAGAGTTGTTATATCATATTAAAATGAGGTTACGTTTCTGGATAATTATAAACATAGTTCTATATATAGGGCTTTATCCCGGGATTGCGGGAATATCAGATTCCTATGCCGTGGATAATTCAGGGCAGTTGAGTGAGATTCTGCGAAATCGAATTGAGGCCGGTGGTGTTCCTCCGGAGATAGTTATTGGAGATGATGTCATATGTTCTTCGACAATATTACCGCTTTTTTATGAAAAAAGGAACTACAAGCCGGCATGGACTGATGAAAACGGACTGCTTTACTCTCAGGCGGATGACCTTGTCAGGATGATCAGTGAAGCAGGACAAGAGGGGCTCCGGCCGGAAAATTATCATTTAAAAAAGCTGGAGAAAATGTTGAGTGAGGTTAGGAAAGATTACGGGAAAAAGCTGCCTCTCAACCCTTACAAGCTGGTAGACCTTGATCTACTCCTTTCTGACGCATTTCTTGTTTATGGCTCCCATTTATGGGCAGGAAGCATAAACCCCGAGACCCTGGACCCGAAATGGAATGCTGCACAAAAGGAAATTGATCTTACGGAGGTACTTCAAAGTGCTCTTGATTCAAGGCAGGTTGAGAAGTCATTGAAGGGGCTTTTGCCTGTTCAGTCAGGATATGCAGGTCTGCAAATGATCCTGGCTGTTTATAAAAGAATATCTTCGCAAGGCGGCTGGCCAACCTTGCCTTCAGGCCCTGTTATGAAAAAAGGAGATCGAGGTGAACGCATATTTATGCTGCGGCAAAGGCTTATAATTGCAGGGGATATAGACCAGTCTTATCAGGACAACGGAGATCTTTTTGATGATGCCTTAGAAGAGGGGGTTCTAAGATTTCAGAAGAGGCATGGGCTGGACTTAGACGGAGTTGTTGGAATCAAAACCCTGGCCGCCTTGAATGTCCCTGTTAAAAAGCGCATTCAACAGATCGAATTGAACATGGAACGGTGGCGGTGGCTGCCTAATGATTTAGGGATGCGCTTTATCCTTGTCAACATAGCCAACTTTGAATTAGATGTATTTGAAAATGATGAGCTCATCATGAATATGCGGGTTATAGTGGGCAAAGAGTATAGACGGACCCCTGTGTTTACCGGCAGCATGACCTACCTTGTACTTAATCCATACTGGTATGTACCTGCGAGTTTAGCCGTAAGAGATATAGTGCCATCAATCCGAAAGGACCCTGCTTATCTGACAAAGAACAATATGAGTGTATTTCAGGGTTATGGCGCTGATTCAAAGGTAATTGAACCGGATAATGTAGACTGGAAAAGAATAAATACCAGAAACTTTCCCTACAGGTTCAGGCAGGACCCCGGTCCCGATAATGCACTTGGCAGGATTAAGTTTATGTTTCCAAACAAGTTCAATGTTTATCTTCACGACACGCCGTCCAGGGAATTGTTTGCAAAGAACGTGCGAACCTTCAGCTCAGGATGCATCCGCATCCAGCAACCTGTTGAGCTTGCAGAATATATTCTTCGCAATGATCCTAAATGGAAAAATGAAAATATAATGGAGGATATTGGAAGCGGAAAAGAAAAGAGTGTCTGGTTGTCGACGCCTGTACCGGTTCATATCCTATACTGGACTGCATGGATGGATGAAGACGGGGTGGTGCAATTTAGAAATGATATTTACGGTCGTGATGCAAAACTTGCGAAAGCCATGCTTGAGAAACCTCCCAAGGGTTGATGTTTGCCGGTCTGCTTAATAAACACATACTCGCATTGCATCTTAAGTTCCTGCTCCTTAAATGCCTTGATTAATTACATGACTTCTGATATTTTAAATTCCATTTGAATGGTATATATCCTTATCTCTTGTTGTTTGTAAGAAACTAAATATCACGGGATGTACATCCTCCTGCGATTTCAGGGAGACTATTTCAGGTGAGAATCTTTTATCCGCTGCTTATCGTATGAGAAAACATATTTTGACATGTTGACGAACGGGATCTTTCGGGCAATCAAAAAATGGTGCTCTGATGTCTCGGGGTCCGGAAAACATCTTCGGTATCTTGAAAAAGAAGATCGCAGGAGACGTGTAGCCGGGCAATTATTGACAATCGTCAGCATAGCCCTCGGAGTTATCTACCTCGTTTGGCACTGGCAGCACATCAACTGGGATGCCTGGTATTATTCTTTCCCATTTTTTCTTGCCGAATTAACAGGATTGGTACTGTTCTCCTTTTTCGCCTTTAATGCATGGTTTCTGAGATTCCACGCCCCTGAAGGGGTAGGTTTAGAAGGGGTCTTTTCTGTTGATGTATTTATTCCTGTTGCCGGAGAACCCGCTGAGTTAGTCAGGAAAACGGTAGAAGCAGCGCTTAAGATAGATTTCCAAAATAAACGTATACACCTTCTTGATGATAAAGAGAATGAGCAATATAAGAAACTTGCAGAAGCAAGCGGCTGCATTTATTTTGCCAGAGAAGATCACAGTGACGCCAAGGCAGGAAACCTGAACTATGCATTTCAGCGGACTGATGGAGACCTGATCCTTGTATTGGATGCTGATCAGGTTCCTCACCCTCAGATTGTCAACCATCTGATCGGCTATTTCAAGATTCCGAAAATTGCATTCGTTCAGACCAAACAGGATTTTACAGTCCCCGTCTCAGACCCATTCGGCAATTCAGACCGTATTTTTTATAACGTTATGCAAAGCGGGAAAGACAATGATAATGCAGCATTCTCCTGTGGTTCGGGTGTTATATACAGAAGGACAGCCCTGCAGGATATAGGTGGATTCAGTACATGGAATCTGGTTGAAGATGTCCATACCTCTATGCTGTTGCATGAACGCGGCTGGCGGTCAGTCTATTACAATTATCCTTTAACCAAGGGCACTGCTCCCATAGATATCTATGGTGTTTACAACCAGCGCAAACAGTGGGCTGCTGATTCCCTGCGTATTCTCTTCTGGGACAACCCTTTTCTTCACAAGGGATTGACCTTTAAACAAAAACTTCAATACTTTCATTTAGGCTTTGTGTACTTAGTTGCAGCTTTTATAATGCCCTTTTTTTTCATAACCCCCTTTTTGGCACTGCTCACACAGGAATTTGTCTTGTCTGCTCCAGTGCCTTCATATGTCCTTCACAGGTTTTTTTATTTTATTGCCATGTCCCTGGCCTATGGGGTACTCAACTATCCGACCCCTTACATGAAACCCTTCCAGATGTGGACAGGACTCTTCCCTGTCTTTATACAGGCTGCATGGATTGCCATTCGTTCCAGAAAAAAGAAGCCTGCGTATCGTGTGAATGACAAGCACATTGGACCAGCAAAATCCAAAACTCCCTGGATAACGTTGATTCCTCAATTGGGGGTCATTCTTCTTGCTTTATTCTCAATTGGTTATGGGTTCTTTGCCCGAAATATAGGGTGGGATTTTTACCTGCTGAATTCTGTCTGGGCAGTCTGGTCTATATGGACCATGAGCGGAATTTGTCTGGCGGCGGTTAGAACACATAAGTGGCCGGATGAGGATACGTCAAAAGAGTTACGATCACCTTCTTTCCTCTATCAGACGAAGGAGCTGAGCTTTACGGTTATACTTTCTCTTACCGTCCTTATATTTTTTACTTTCTGGGATACGGCTGGAAGGGATCAGTTTTTTAGCAGGCTCCATCTTAAGGTTCTGAGAACGGGGAGCCTGGAAAAACCGGACATTCCGGTAATCAGACCAATTCCTGAACCAGTCGGACATTCTGTCCAGGCGCATGAGAAGGTTGTTAAAGAGAATCTCATTGGAAATTAAAGCTGCAGGACCATGGCTGGGGCTTTATCTTCCGGATAATTTACATTCTGCTCCACATAAGGCCCTTGAATATCAATTGGTATTGGAGAAGAATATTCAGATCCTCTCTTTTTATACAGCATGGGGGCCTGGAAACGGAAGGCCGGATCTTGCAGGAATTAATAAGGTCATACAGTGTGGATTTGTTCCCATAATAACCTGGGAGCCCTGGTGGCCAGAGAAATTGTCTGACGAAAAAAGGCCTGAGGATCAACCGGAATATTCCCTCTCAGCTATACTGAGCGGGAAATATGATGGTTATATCTGGAACTGGGCGCTCGATCTGAAAAAGGTTCAAAGCCCGATCTTTTTTAGACCGATGCATGAAATGAATGGTAACTGGTATCCCTGGTGTGGGAAAGTCAACGGTAATACGCCGGAAAAATATATCGAAACCTGGCGTTATATCCGGTCTATTTTCAGAGAGGCCCAGAATGACAGATTAATCTGGGTGTGGTCTCCATATGCTCACTCAGTGCCTGAAGAAGCCGGTAATGAAATCGGGCAATATTTTCCGGGAGGCGAGGAAGTCGATTGGGTGGGTTTGGATGGTTATAATTGGGGGACGAGTCGGGAATGGTCAAGCTGGCAGAGTTTCCGGGAGATTTTTCAGAATGGGTATAACCGGCTGATTCAACTGGCCCCTGATAAGTCGTTCATGATTGCCGAAATGGGATGTGCGGAAGAAGACGGGGATAAAAGCGTGTGGATCAAGGAGGCTTTTGAGACTTTAAAGGACAGATTCTGCCGAACTAAGGCGCTTGTGTGGTTTAATGTCAACAAGGAATGCGATTGGCGCATCGAATCTTCGCAGCATAGTGTATTCTCTTTTAAAAAGAACTGGGTCCCCTTTACTAATGAACCCTCATAAGCCCCGTGGGCTGACAAATGGGCGTGAAAGTGATCTAAAAAGGATTTGAAATGAGGCGTGAAACCACTTTTATTGTCAGGCAAATCAGGGCCGTCCTCAGGGGCATTCTATGTGGTTCTATTTTAGCAACTTGTTTCTGTTGTCCTTTTGTTTTTGCTGCGGGATTTTCGACATTTGCCGGCGGTGAAATTGATGGTCGCGGACAGGGGTTTTCGTACATGGGAATGGACATGACCCAAAGTATTAATAAAACGATTTCTTTCTCCGGTAGGATAGTTCCCAGTTTCCTGACTTATAAGTATTACTCAGGCGACAGGCTGATTAAAGCGAACTCGCCGGGCATATCACCGGCTGCAGGAATCAAACTATTATGGGGTCAATCAATGATAGGATTTTTCGGGGGTGTAGAGTTTAGGAATACTACGCTAAACCCTGATGACCAAAGTGCCAGTGTCAGAGGCAGCAGCGTGGCTGGAACACTTCAGGGGGAATATGACACGTGGTTTTCCAGCAGAACGAGTTTGAACGCCAGTGCGAGTTTCAGCGGCACAAGCAATTTTGTTTATGAAAGGCTGCGGATTAAACAGCAGATAACTAATCTGGACTTCAATAAAATGTATACATTAAATGCCGGGGTGGAGCAGTTCTATGGTCGAAATTCAGATTTTCATCAGGAGGGGGGCGGTTTGATTCTGGAGCTGTTTCAAATATCCTGGAGGACTTCTGTTGCTGTACGCAGCGGGTTAAAGCGAGATTCAACCTTCGGGAGTGGAGCCTATGGGGGATTGGAGATTTATAAGGGATTTTAGGAGTATTTTCTGATTCCCGCAATAGTTGCCAGACCGAGGCTGAGGAGCAGTATTGTTGCTGGTTCTGGAATGGCCGTAACTTTTACAGAAAGCGACCCGGTATTGTCAATAGAGTTGTCGTCCCAGATCCAAAACCTCAACGATCCTCCCTCATCCATATGAACGTCAAGAAAACTTCCAGATGCTGCATTGAAGGCAGCGTCCGTGGTGTCAAAAGGGTTGGTGGACCCGAGTATATAATCATTTATATTCAGGCCGTTTATAGCCTGGATATGCATTTCCCACCGCCATTTCTGATCATCCGTGTCGGGGCTCCATCCAAAAGAATCATATTGATAGGCCCCGCCTGACGGGGACATCCGGTAGATCCCGGCCTGCAGACCTGTCAGAGATTCTCCTATAATTTGATCAGATGACCATATGTTTCCGGCAGATTCAATTAACCAGTTGCTGAGCCCCTGATTGAATGCATAGTCATGATAGGAAGCGGAAGTGAATGGCAGGTTTGTGGACGGTAAAACTGTAAGAAGTACATTATTTACATCATTTTCTGCTACGAACCTGAGATAGGCCGCCTGCCCGGGGAATATACCAGCATCTTCTTTGGCATCCAGTGTGAGGGTAATCAAATTTCCAAAGGCGAGTCCGGTTGCCATGCCCGTTGAAAGAAAGGAAGTCATTACGATTAAGATTATTTTTTGGTATATTCTAAACATGATCAAATCCTTCCTTATATCTTGATTGAATCACAACAAATGTATCAGAGTTGCGATTCTTTTTCCAGTACAGGGGAGTTAATAATTCTATAGGAAAATCAAAAACCAGCGTTATCCTAATCTACAAAATCTGAGGTGTCAAGGGAGTTTTTGATTGGTAATGCTCTGTTGACACCCAAAAATCATCCTGTTACTATACCCTCGAAAAAACAAATTCCAGGCGACGGCTGAATGGAAAGCATTCATTATTTTATAAGGAGTTAAACATGGATCTCTGCCCCTGCGGTTCTAATATCGCTTATGCTGAATGCTGCCGGCCTTTGATAAAGGCAGAGCGGCCTGCATTAACCGCTGAACAACTTATGCGTTCTCGGTACAGCGCATACGTCAAAAAAGAGATGGGGTATATCTTTACATCCCTCCATCCCGATTTCCGGTCGGACTATGACGAAAAAAGCACCCGGGACTGGGCAGAGAGTGCAGAGTGGCATGCCTTTGAGATCCTGGAAACAAAGAAAGGCGGCCCCGCAGATGAAGTCGGCCAGGTTGAATTTATCGTAACCTTTACAGATGATGGGATAAAAAAAGAACACCGGGAATTGTCTTCGTTCAGGAAGCAGGACGGGATTGGCGTTACTCCCAGAAACGAATGCAGGAGCTATACGAAGAGGGCAGGATTGTTCAACCGAGCGAAGGAGCCGTACCGCGCTATAAACGCTATCTTGACGAGATGCCAGGTGTTCCCGTGCAAGACATTTGGGATGACCTGAACTCTATAAACTCTCAGGCAAAGGAAGCTGCTGGCTACGCCACCCAAAAGCCCGAAGCCCTGCTCGAACGGATCATCAAAGCTTCCTCCAACGAAGGTGATCTCGTCGCAGACTTCTTCTGCGGCTCCGGCACCACCGCCGCTGTGGCTGAGAAATTGGGGCGCAAGTGGATCGTCAGCGACCTGGGCAAGTTTGCCATCCACACCACTCGCAAGCGGCTGATCGGCGTTCAGCGGCAGTTGAAAGCCGAAGGCAAGGACTACCGCGCCTTTGAGATCCTCAACCTGGGCAAGTACGAGCGCCAGCATTACATCGGCGTCAACCCCAACCTGCGCGAGGCGGAACAGCAAAAGCAACTGGCGGAAAAGGAAGCCGCTTTCGTTGACCTGATCCTGCGCGCCTACCGCGCCGAAAAGACCGACGGCTTTGCCACCTTCCATGGCAAGAAGGCCGGGCGGCTGGTGGCGGTGGGACCGGTCAACCTGCCGGTGACGCGCCTGTTCGTGGAAGAGGTGATTCTGGAATGCCGTCAGAAGCACATCACTCGCGTGGACATACTGGGTTTCGAATTCGAGATGGGGCTCTTTCCCAATGTGCTGGACGAAGCCCGCGCCAAGGGCATTGACATCGCCCCCAAGTACATCCCTGCCGAGGTGTTCGACAAGCGGGCGGTGGAAAAGAATCAGGTGGTCTTTCACGATGTAGCGGCTATCGAGGTCAAGCCGCACATCAAGAAGAACAGTGTGGCGGTGGAGCTGACCGACTTTTCAGTCTTTTATTCTCAGGATTCAATCGCCAACGCGGAGGCGACGCTCAAGGACAAGGCCAGCAAGATAGTGGTGGAGAAGGGGCAGATCGTGAAGGTGAGCAAGAACGCTAAGGGCATCGTCAGCCGCGAGGTGCTCACAAAAAAGTGGACAGACTGGATTGATTACTGGTCGGTAGATTTCAACTTTGAGAGCAAGCGCGAGATCGTGCGCGTGAAGAACGACCCTTCGACAAGCTCAGGGCAGGGCGGCGAATGGGAAGAGCGCTGGACCGGGGATTACATCTTTGAAAACGAGTGGCAATCCTTCCGCACCAGGAAGAACCGCTCGCTGGAACTGACCAGCGTCTTTCACGAATGCCCTCCGGGGCGGCGCAAGATGGCGGTCAAGGTGGTGGACATCTTCGGCAACGACACGATGACCATTGTTGAAGTGACCGTGGGAGGTAAGAAATAATGGAGGAGATCCATGTACTGAACAATCCGGATTTTAAACCCCTCGAATTCGAGGGGTTTGGATTAACATGTGAAGGATGACAAAATGGATAAAGTAACGGTTCTCGGAGCAGCAATCGCCTATTATCAGAAAAACGAACAGGATTATATTTCGTTGACAGATATGGTCAAAAACTTTGGTGATGATACGATGATTTATAGCTGGATGCGTAATCGCAACACCTTGGAGTTCATAGGAATATGGGAGGAATTGCACAACCCGCGTTTTAACAGTAACGAATTCGTAACCTTTAAAAGCCAAGCTGGTCTGAATAGTTTTAATCTGACGCCGCGTAAATGGATTGATGCAACACAGGCCATCGGGTTTTTCTCAAAATCAGGACGTTATGGTGGGGGAACATTTGCCCATCGTGATATTGCCTTTGAATTTGCCTCGTGGTTATCCCCGCAGTTTAAGCTGTACCTTATCATGGAGTTCCAGCGCCTAAAGGACGAAGAGCGGAAGCAACTGGGCTGGGATATCCGGCGGAATCTGACCAAAATAAACTACCGGATTCATACCGATGCCGTCAAGGAGAACTTGATCCCGCCGAAACTCACTCTGCGCCAGACGGACCTGATCTACGCCTCGGAGGCGGATGTCCTGAACATGGCTCTATTCGGCATGACCGCCCAGCAATGGCGCGACAGCCATCCGGGCCAGAAGGGCAATATTCGAGACTACGCGAATGTGTCGCAGCTCGTTTGCCTCTCTAATCTGGAAAATCTCAATGCCCTTTTCATCCAGGAAAAGACACCACAGGCAGAGCGGCTCTGCAAGTTGAACCAGATCGCAATCCAGCAGATGAGGCTTCTGACAAACGACACAGGAATCAGGCGCCTTGAAGCGGGGAACAAATAATGGCGCTCCATCCCAACTTTCCCGAATCGCCCCACGCCATCCTCGACCCGGCCATCCGCTGGTTTCCGGCGGATGAAGCCCTGCGGGAGTCCAGTTCTGAAAAGCTGATGCCGCCCTTAGTACCGCAACTGCGCCGGAAGGTGAAGGAGTGGCGGGACAGCGGCTACGTGGGGGCAACGAACACGAGCAAGAGCCTGCTCAACTACTGGTTCAATACCCCGCACCTGCTGCCCCAGACCGACGGCACAATGGCCGGGTTCCAGTATTACTTTGCCCAGCGAGAGGCGCTGGAAACGATTATATACCTCTATGACGTGGTGGGAGTGCAGGACAAGTACGACCTGATGCGCTTCGACAGTAGCGGAGCGGTCTCCACAGGAATGTTTGACGAGACCTGGCGGCGCTTTGTGGTGAAAATGGCGACCGGCACAGGCAAGACGAAGGTGCTTAGCCTGGTGCTGGCATGGAGCTTTTACCACAAGTTATATGAGCCGGAGTCGCAGCTTGCGCGCAACTTTCTGGTGATTGCGCCCAACATCATCGTGCTGGACCGCATCTATAAGGATTTTCAGGGTCTGCGTATCTTTTTGAAAGACGACCCGGTCTTGCCGGACAATGGCGTGGACGGACGCAACTGGCGAGACGATTTTCAACTGACACTGCACGTACAGGACGACGTGCGCATCACTCGGCCCACGGGCAATATCTTCCTGACCAATATCCACCGCGTCTATGCCGGAGACGACATTCCCGCATCGCCTGATGATGAAGACACGATGGATTATTTTCTCGGCAGGCGGCCCAGCGGCACGACCACCGACTCCAAGGTGGACTTGGGCATGATTGTGCGTGATATTGATGAGCTCGTGGTGCTCAACGACGAGGCGCACCATATTCACGATCCGCGCATGGCATGGTTCAAATCTATCGAGGACATCCACAACCGGCTGAAGCAAAAAGGGTCCGCGCTCTCTCTGCAAGTGGACGTAACCGCTACGCCCAGGTACAACAACGGCGCGATTTTCGTGCAGACCATCGCCGATTACCCGCTGGTGGAGGCCATCAAACAAAATGTCGTCAAGCATCCTGTCCTGCCCGACGCCCCCAGCCGCGCCAAACTGGTGGAGCGCCAGAGCGCCAGGTACACCGAGAAGTACACCGACTATATTCACCTGGGCGTGATCGAGTGGCGCAAGGCGTATGCCGAACATGAAAAGATGGGCAAGAAAGCCATCCTGTTCGTGATGACCGACGACACCCGCAACTGCGACGACGTGGCCGAATACCTCGAAGGTCACTACCCCGACCTGAAAGACGCCGTGCTGGTGATTCACACCAAGAGCAACGGCGAGATTTCTGAATCATCGTCAGGCAAGAGCAAAGAAGAGTTGAACAAGCTGCGCGATCAAGCCAACGCGATTGATGGGATTGACAGCCCCTACAAGGCCATCATCTCGGTGATGGTTCTCAAAGAGGGCTGGGATGTGCGCAACGTCACCACCATTGTCGGTCTGCGCGCCTATTCCGCCCAGAGTAACATCCTGCCGGAACAAACCCTGGGTCGCGGTTTGCGCAAGATGTACCACGGCGGCCTGGAAGAATATGTCAGCGTGGTCGGCACGAATGCCTTTATGGATTTTGTGGAATCCATCCAGGCGGAAGGCGTGGTGCTGGAGCGCAAGCCGATGGGTGAAGGCACGCAGGCTAAAACGCCGCTGGTTGTGGAGGTTGATAAGGAGAACGAGAAGAAAGATATCAACGCGCTGGATATAGAAATCCCGGTGCTGACCCCCCGCGTCTACCGGGAATACAAGAACCTTGGCGCGATAGATGTGGGTGCGCAGGGGCATCAGCGAGTGGTCTACCGGCAGTTCAGCGAAGAGGAGCAGCGGGAGATTGTCTTCAAGGACATCACCACCGGCGAGGTGACGCATACCACCATCCTCGACACGGCGGGCATTGCCGATTATCGCAGTGTGATCGGCTACTTCGCACAGACTATGATGAAGGACTTGCGGCTGGTCAGCGGCTATGATGTGCTGTATGGCAGGGTCAAGGCGTTTATTCAGGACCAGTTGTTTGACCGGCGGCCGGTAGACCTGGAAAGCCCCAACACCCTGCGCAATCTGTCAGAACTGGCTGCTACCAAAACCTTGATCGAGACCTTCAAAAAGGCGATCAATGCTCTCACCGTGCAGGACAAAGGCGACGCCGAAATCCGCGATACCATCAAGCTGCGGCAGACACGCCCCTTTGTGGCCAGGGATCAGGGCTACCTCGTCCCGAAAAAGAGTGTCTTTAACCGCATCATCGGGGACAGCCAGTTTGAACTGCTGTTCGCCCGTTTTCTTGAAGACTGCGACGATGTGGTTTCCTACGCTAAAAACTATCTGGCGGTGCATTTCAAGCTGGACTATGTGAACGCGGATGGCGACATCTCCAACTATTACCCGGACTTTATGGTTAAGCTATCCGCCACACGAATTGTCATTGTAGAGACCAAGGGACAGGAAGACCTCGACGTTCCTCTCAAGATGGAGCGGCTGCGGCAATGGTGCGAGGACATCAACCGGGTGCAGTCGAATGTGACCTATGACTTTGTTTACGTGGACGAAGAGAGCTTTGAGAAATACAAGCCCGCCTCATTCCGGCAATTGGTTGATGGCTTCAGGGAATACAAAGAGAAAATATAACAAGGCGCTGCACCGGACGCGCCTGACGTTGCGCCAGTGAGCCTGGTAGATATATGAACTACTAATGTATTAATGTTGATCACTTTGCGCGCATATGGATGATAAATACGCATGAATGGGATGACAATGACCAGTGTTATCAGCAGATCGAAACGCTTTTAGACGTTTGTGATAGAATGATGAACATCATTTGCATGCGCCGAGATTTATTAAGGCAGGAATTTCAATTATGATTACGTTAGAAGAACGAACAATTTATTTGTCATGGCAGGCGACTGACCACAGCAAGCGGTATATAGTGGCTGAATTGACGGAAAAGTCAACAGGAGAATATTCCTTTCGTTATATTCCGGGTCATGATCTGGAAGAGGCCAGGAGGCTGGGGTTTAATGGATATCCGGCGTTTCCTGAATTGGACAAGGAATATTCTCTCAATGCCATTGACCCGTTTGTAATGCGCTTACCGGCCAGGTCACGGGCAGATTTCATTGACTTGCTGAATTACTGGGAAATCAGGAATTCTGATATCAGTGATTTTGATTTGCTTGCTATTACCGGTGGAAAGCTGCGCACCGATAATTTTGAATTTATTGATCCACATAAGGTAAAGCGGCCAAATCAGTTTTTAACAGAACTGGCCGGTTTTGTCTACCATGCCGAAGACCACAAGTTAAGGTCAATTCCTGCCGGAGCAGAACTTCAGCTTGAGCGTGAGCCAGATAACCTCTACGATCCCTATGCTGTTAAGGTTTTATACAATGGCGAACAAATTGGATATATCAAGAGGGTGCATTCGCAGACCATTGCCGAAGCGTTAGAAAAGGGAAATAATGTTAAGGTACAGGTCAAGAATTTTGATGTTAACGGCGTGGTTAACTCTATTTTGCTGAAGATTATAATCGCCGAATAAAACTCTCTTTTTTAAAGCATGGAGTTAAATACTCTACAGGATCGCCTGCGTCCAGTCTGTTTTTCAACTGAACCTTTGCGGCCAGATCTTTCAGATCTATTATAACGCCCACCAGTTCATGGCTCATTCTATCTATAAGCCTGTCTGTTAGAAAATTTCCATAGTCTACACCATTCCTTTTTATGATATGAGCTATGATACATTACCGGTGTCAAATATAACTTGACAATTGTAAATATTAAGCGTAAATAAATCATCTCTATCAGATGATTAACCTCGGCAACAAGATCAAGAAGCTCAGAGAGGATGCAAGACTTTCTCTTCGGGACCTCGGTGAGAAGACCAGCCTCTCTGCCAGCTTCCTTTCTCAACTTGAGTTGGGACAAGGTTCACCTTCCATTGCATCTCTGGAAAATATCGCCAACGCCCTAAATGTACACATTACATATTTTTTCGATGATCCCTTCAGAGAAGACAGTGTCGTCATCAGAAAGTCCGAGAGGAAGAAGATATACAGCCAGGGGTCAAAGGCCATCATCCAGCCGCTTGCCCATCAGTTGAGTAAAAAAAAGATAGAACCGTTCATGCTAACACTCGAAGTTGGTGGAGAAAGCGGTGAACACCCATATTCTTCACATCACGGTGAGGAGTTTGGAATCCTCATCAGCGGTAAGGTCAGGTTCATCCTTGACAGTAAAGAATTCACCCTTGGTAAGGGGGATAGTGTCTATTTTAACTCAACGAGGCCGCACAAATGGGAGAATGTCGGAAGTAAAGAGGCAATAATCATGTTGGTGATTCCAGGGGCTTGATATGATTTCACCATTTACTTTAATATCAACATCTCTATTTATATTATTCTCAGTGTTGATATGTGCACTATTCTTTTTCCGGCACCAGAGGATGTTGGTATATTCTGTATTTTCTTTGACATCCATCGCCTCGTTTTTAGCTCTCATCGCCGGTATCTGGACGGTGCGGTCCGGGATAATAGAGTCTTATATTATATTGTTGGGTCTCCCCGACCTTCCGTTTCATATGCGGCTCGACCCCCTGTCGGGATTCTTTCTTACCCTGATCGGGGCCCTTGGATTTATCGTTTCTATCTATTCTATAGGTTATGTAAAGGGTTTTATAGGGCACAGGCCTGTGACAAGCCTTACCATCTTCTACTCTCTCTTCCTCGCAGGCATGTTAATGGTGGTACTGGCGGATGATGCATTTTTCTTTCTGATCTCCTGGGAGGTTATGGCGGCTGCTTCATACTTCCTTGTAATGTTTGAGGATGAGAGGACAGAGAACAGGAGGGCTGCATTCCTCTACCTGGTCATAGCCCATGTGGGGGCGCTTGCCATACTTCTATCCTTTGGTCTGATGGCAGGTTTTTCAAACGGATTCGGAAGTTTCAGCGGATATACCTTTGATGCCATGCGTCATGCCGTATACCCTCCCCATTGGGCGGCGCTCACGTTTTTTCTTGCTTTCTTTGGATTTTCGGCAAAGGCCGGTGTTATACCTTTGCACGTTTGGCTGCCTGAGGCACATCCAGTGGCGCCTTCCAACGTGTCTGCACTGATGAGCGGCATTATGTTGAAGACTGCTGTATATGGGATTATCCGGGTCACCTTTGACCTGATCAGGGATTTCCCCTGGTGGTGGGGTGCAGTAGTATTGATCCTGGGTCTGGTATCAGCGCTGCTTGGGATTCTTTTTGCCCTGCAGCAGCAGGATCTCAAAAAACTGCTTGCCTACTCTTCAGTGGAGAATATCGGTATTATTCTGGTCGCTATTGGACTTTCCATGACCTTTGCATCATACGACAGGCCTGTTCTCTCAGCCCTTGCACTTACTGCGGGGCTGTATCATACATTCAATCATGCCATGTTTAAAGGTCTTCTCTTCATGGGGGCAGGTGCTGTTCTTCATGCAACCCATGAGCGCAACATGGAAAAGATGGGGGGGCTTATTCACCTTATGCCCTGGACCTCTGCCATCTTCCTGATAGGGTGTATATCCATATCAGCCCTTCCTCCTTTTAACGGATTTGTCTCCGAGTGGCTTATGTTTCAGGCGTTCCTGCTTTCGCCGGCCCTCCCGAGCGCACTTCTCAATTTCCTGATTCCTATGGGAGCCGCATTACTGGCGCTTACCGCTGCACTCGCCGCAATGTGCTTTGTCAAGGCGTACGGTGTTACATTT
Source organism: Nitrospirota bacterium (assembly GCA_020846775.1). Classification (NCBI taxonomy): domain Bacteria; kingdom Pseudomonadati; phylum Nitrospirota; species Nitrospirota bacterium. The sequence continues at coordinate 60,916 of JADLDG010000034.1, read as the reverse complement.
CTTGGAAACTGGAGAGGCCAGCATCAGGTGAAAATCAATGAGGTAGACTGGTTCATGAGGATTGGTATGGGGATGACTGCAATTGCATGTCTATGCCTCGGTATCTTTCCAACGGCCATGATCCGCTGGATGGACATTATTGCTGCCGGATATGTCGGTGGAGAGCTGTCTGAATCTGCAGGTGCATTCGGGTGGATGTGGCTTACCCCTATTTCCCATGAGAGGGCATCCTACTCAGGACCTATTGTCTTACTTGGTCTGGTGGGGGTAGTGGCCCTGGTATATATCTTCCTTCATGCCCGCAGAAAAACCATCCATACGGGACCTTTATGGGACTGCGGTTTTGAGAAAGTGACCCCGAGGATGCAGTATACGGCAGCAGCATTCTCCATGCCGGTCAGGAGGATATTCGGATACTATTTTCGTATTCGTGAGCGGAAAGAACTGAAATATCTTTCCGGTCATAAGGCATTTATTAAGAGTATTGGTTATTCACTGAAGACCAGGGACCGCTTTTGGGGGTGGCTGTATAAACCAGTTGCTGACGCCTCTTTCTGGATATCCAGAAAGACAGGAAAATTGCAGAAAGGGCGTATTCAGGTATACCTCATATATTCATTTGCTACGATCATCATATTATTGGTGCTTTTAAGATGAGCGAAATGCTTTCTTCATATATATTAGAAGTCATACAGATATTATTGCTCTTTACTGCTGCACCTGTGTTCATAGGGTGGGTGAGAACATTAAAGTGCTGGTTTCAGGGACGGACTACAGCCGGTATATTTCAGCCTTACCGGGATTTGATAAAGCTCTTTCACAAAGACATCGTTCTCGCTGAAAATGCATCCTGGATATTCAGGGTTACACCCTATCTCATATTCGGTTTCACTGTTTTGATCGGTGCTATAATACCTGTACTGTCTGTAGATCTTCCCTTGTCCACTACAGCAGATGTAATAGCTATCGTCTCCCTTTTTGCCATGTCGAGATTTTTTACCGCTCTGGCTGGCATGGACATAGGCACTGCCTTTGGCGGGATGGGGTCAAGCCGGGAGATGACTATAGCATCCCTTGCTGAACCTGCCATGCTGATGGCTGTATTTACAGTTTCGCTTGCCAGTAAGTCAACGTCTCTTTCGCAGATGGTTCAGGTTATTGCACATGGTGATCTTAACCTGAGGCCTTCTCTTGCATTTGCACTGCTTGCATTCATCTTCATTTCATTAGCGGAGACAGGAAGGATACCTGTAGATAATCCGGCTACTCACCTTGAGTTAACGATGATTCATGAAGCGATGATACTGGAGTACTCGGGAAGATACTTAGCCCTCATGGAATGGGCAGGGATGATGAAGCTTTACCTTTTTGTGGTGATGGGAATTGCTGCATTCTTTCCATGGGGGATTGCCGGGAGAGGGGATTTAACCTTCGTTCCGATAGCTTTTTTAGTTCTGGCAGTGAAGCTGTGTTTAGCAGGGATCGGTCTTGTGTTGATAGAAACCGGTTTTGCAAAGATGAGGTTTTTCAGGGTTCCCGAGTTTTTAGGGAGCGCCTTCCTGTTTGCAACACTTGGGATGCTCTCTTTCTATATGCTGGAATGATGGTTGATACAATGGGCAGTTTGATATGTCAGTAAATGTTGCTGCACAACTAAATAGTGTACTGGCGGCGATGATACTCCTGACCTCCTTTGGTCTCCTTGCCCAAAGAAGGATATACGGCCTCCTGCACATCTTTGCGTGGCAGGGACTATTTCTTTCGATCAGTACCGCAGTAGTCGGGTATGTTGCGGGACAACACCATCTTTATATATCGTCTGTTCTTACGCTGATTCTTAAGGTCATCGCACTCCCGTATATTCTCCATTTGCTTATAATCCGGTTACAGATTCACAAGGAAGTTGAGACGGTTATCAATATCCCCAGCACTATGCTGATAGGAATCGCAATCGTTATCTTCTCATATCATCTGACTTCGCCCATCCGTGAGTTGTCAACCCTTGTTACCCGTTCGACTATTTCTGTGGCCCTGGCGACCGTAATGCTTGGGCTTCTGATGATGATTACCCGGAAGCATGCTGTTACCCAGATAATAGGCTTCCTTGCCATGGAAAACGGATTGTTCTTTGCTGCGACGAGCGCAACTTACGGTATGCCGCTGGTAGTGGAACTTGGCGTTGCCCTGGATATATTGATTGCTGCGTTCATTTTCGGCATATTCTTTTTCCATATAAGAACTACCTTTGAAAGCCTTGATGTGGAACAGATGGCAAGACTGAAAGAGGAGGACTGAGCAGTTAAATAGGGACAGCGCCTATTTATCTTATTTAACCTATTTAATTCTATTTAACTGCCCGGGATTAGGTAACGTTATTATGACTATTTTACTTTTATTAGGTGTATCTTTAATAGCTGCCGCTATCCTGGCCTTTGTGGGGGACAGGAAGTATGCCCCTGAGATAAACATTGTCTGTTCATTAGCAACTTTTGCAGTCAGCATTGCCCTCGCCAGACAGGTCTATATTGACGGATCGTTTATGGCCGGGAGGAAGTTTTTCTTCATTGATGAATTTAATGTTTATCTTGTTGTGCTGACGACATTCGTTTCCATGACTACCGCTATCTTCAGCAGGAGATATATGAGAACAGAGAGGGCGCATGGCCGTGTCGGCCACTGGGGTATGCGCTTCTATCATGCGATGTTCCAGCTCTTCATTTTCGCGATGCTGCTCTGTCTTTTAACCAACAATCTTGGTGTCCTCTGGATTGCAATGGAACTTGCAACCCTTTCCACGGTACTTCTCGTATCTCTATACAGGACGCCCACAGCAATAGAGGCGGCATGGAAATATTTTATCCTCTGCGGTGTGGGGATTGCACTTGCACTTTTCGGAACGGTACTGCTTTATTTTGCGGCTGAGAGGGTCCTTGGTGAGGGAGGAGAGGCATTGCTTTGGACTAACCTGAGCTTTGTGAGCGGGCAGCTTGAACCTACAGTCCTGCAATTGGCATTCGTGTTTCTTATGGTGGGATACGGGACAAAGGTAGGGCTTGTGCCGCTTCACAACTGGCTTCCCGATGCCCACAGCGAAGGTCCTACACCGATCTCGGCAGTACTCTCGGGCCTCCTGTTAAACATTGCACTCTATGCGCTGGTAAGGTGCAAGGTATTAGTGGATGGATCTCTCGGTACAAACCTGGCAGGTAATATAATGATGGGTTTCGGCATCCTTTCAATTATAGTTTCCGCTTTTTCGCTCCTTCGCCAGAAGGACATCAAGAGGATGTTCGCATACTCTTCTATCGAACATATGGGTATCGCAACGTTTGCCTTCGGCCTTGGGGGGCCAGTTGCAACCTTCGGGGCCTTGCTTCATATGCTGGTCCACAGCCTTACCAAGTCTTCTATCTTTTTTACAGTGGGGCATGCGGCACAGATGCATGATACTCAGGAGATGAGCAAAATAAAGGGGCTGGTTCGTGGAAACCCTCTTGTGGGATGGGGGCTTCTCCTGGGCGTTATGGCTATTGTTGGAATGCCGCCTTTCGGTGTATTCACGAGCGAGTTTCTGATCCTGACAGCAACGATGAAAGATGCGCCATACCTGATGCCTTTTCTTCTTCTGGGTCTGGGTGTTGCCTTCGCTGCTATATTCCGGCGTATCCAGCCAATGGTTTCCGGCCATCAGCCGCCAAAACAGCATATTCTTAAGGCCGCCCACATCCCGGTTGTGCTGCACCTGGCGCTTGTACTTGTAATAGGATTATATATGCCGAATTTTCTGTCTCAATGGTTTCATACGGCCGTGGAGTTGTTAAAATAAGCAATGATTGCAATGTAGCAAAGACAGGCAGGCGCTGTTTCCGGACGAAGGATAATATGGAAAGTTTAGAAAAAATTATAACAGGAGTGCTTGGTCCAGATGCCTTAAAGGATGTTTGTCACTATCCGGCCACTGTCCCATCTTTTCATATTCCAAGGGAAAGGTTTTTAGAAGCGGCAAAGGAAATGAAAAAGTCCGGCGCAAGGCTTGTTGCAGAATGGGCAACAGACGAAACAGGGATGGGTCCCATCAGAGGGTTCGGAATCTACACATGTTATGCACTCGACTCTGAATACATCATAGTCAGTTGCCGCATTCCTATTGATGATCCAACATTCCCAAGCCTTACCGGGATATTTGCAGCTGCCTCCCGCTTTGAACGCCAGATGAGAAGCCTCATGGGGGTTATCCCTGCCGGCCACCCTGACACGAGGCCATGGATAAAACACGAGGACTGGCCGGAGGATGCATATCCTTTGAGGAAAGGGTTTGATCCTTCTGTGCCGATGCAGCGGGTGAAGGGGGAATATCAGTGGATCAGGGCAGAAGGTGAAGGGGTTTATGAAATAGCTGTCGGTCCTGTTCATGCCGGTATCATCGAACCAGGTCATTTCCGCTTTCAGGCAGTAGGAGAGGACATCCTCCACCTGGAAGAGAGGCTTGGCTATGTACACAAGGGGATAGAAAAGAGATTTGAGTCCCTCACCTGGCTGGATGGAGCCAGACTGGCAGGCCGTGTATCCGGAGATACTACAGTGGCTCATACACTTGCTTACTGCATGGCCCTCGAGGCCATGTCCGGGTTTGTCCCGCAGGAGCGAGCCCTATGGATTCGGGCGCTGTTGCTGGAGATGGAGAGGATTGCAAACCACTTGGGTGATATCGGAGCCATCTGTAATGATGTGGCGTTTTCGTTCCTGCTTTATCAGTTTTCCATACTCAGAGAGACTGTATTGAAAACAAATGATAAGCTCTTCGGTCACAGATTAATGATGGATAAAATCCTTCCGGGCGGGGCGGCTGTTGACATAACTGCAGAAGGGAAAGAAGAAATCCTGAGAGAGATAGACTGCATAAGGAAAGAACTCGAAAGACTGGTTATAATCTATGATGAAAATTCTTCACTCGAAGACAGGGTAAGGGATGCAGGGATTCTGTTGACTGATGATGCAAGAGAGCTTGGTGTAGTTGGCTTTGCTGCGCGTGCCAGCGGGATAGGATTGGACTGCCGCATCCAGACACCTTTTCCTCCATATGACCGCATTATTCCCAGGATGACGGTCTTGAGATCAGGTGATATTCATGCCCGGGTATGGGTAAGGATTGAAGAGATTAGAGAATCCTTTCGTATTATTGGTGAAATATTAGAAGGCATCCCGGAAGGTATAACCAACGGTCGTTTTGATCCGCCTTCGAAGGAGTGTTCAGGGTTTGCAGTTGTCGAGGGATGGCGGGGAGAGATCGTCTACTGGCTCCAGTCTGGCCCAAAAGGGGAGATAAACCGCTGCATGGTAAGAGACCCCTCAAGTGTAAACTGGCTTGCACTGGAACTTGCGATCCACGGTAATATCGTCCCTGATTTTCCGGTGTGTAACAAGAGCTTCAATCAATCATATTCCGGAAACGATCTCTAAATTCCCTCTCCCTCAGGGAGAGGTCAAGGATGAGGATGGGTACTAAAAGTTATGCTAAAAATCCTGCATCAGATATTCAGAACAGGCATCGTCACAGAACCTCTGCCGACAGGAGTGGAAGAAGAGATACAAGTAGTAGGGCAAGAACTGGAAGAGGCCATAAGGCGGTGTTTCCATAGGAGCCTCACCATCCGGGCAGTAGATGCCGGCTCATGTAATGCCTGCGAACTGGAGCTCCAGGCCATGAATAACCCCGTCTACAATTGTGAGCGGTTCGGCATCCATTTTACAGCCTCACCAAGATTTGCCGATATGCTTTTGGTCACAGGCCCTGCTACCCGAAACATGGAGATTGCCTTAAAGAGGACATACAATGCAATGCCTCCGCCGAAGTTCGTCGTTGCTGTGGGAGATTGCGGATATGACGGCGGAATCTTTGGTGAAGGCTATGCATCCCTCGGAGGCATAGGAAAGGTCCTCAGGGTAGACGCCTATATCAAGGGCTGTCCTCCAAAACCAGCAGATCTTCTCAGGGGCATCCTGCGAGTTATCCGTTAATCCCGATTCGGACGGTCTGCCTGCAGGATGTCTTTCATAGTTATTTGTCCAGTATATCCCTGATCTTACGTAACAATTCACCTGCATTGAAAGGTTTTTGTATTAGCGGCAGGTTTGCTGCCCTGAGCATCTGGAGTCCTATCATGTCAGCAGTATAACCTGACATGAACAGGGATTTAATTCCTGGCCTGGTCCTTACTATCTGTTCAGACAATATCTTTCCTGTCACTCCGGGCATAATAACATCGGTCAACAGAAGATGAATGTCTCCGAAATGCATGTTAGACAACTGCATTGCTTCATGTCCATCCTTTGCTGCAAGAACTTTATATCCATAGGCCAGTAAAATCTGCGACACCATCTCTCTGACCCTATCATCATCTTCAGCAACAAGGATTGTTTCATCTCCCCCCGGAAATTCCCCTGCAGCAGATGCTGCTGATATCTCACATAGAGGACCTTTTGCACGGGGAAGAAATATCTTGAAAGTAGTACCATATCCTTCCTCACTGTAGACCCAGATACTGCCGTTGTTTTGCTTAACAATTCCATAGACTGTGGAAAGCCCGAGCCCGGTGCCCTTGCCGATTTCCTTTGTAGTAAAAAAAGGTTCAAAGATGTGAGAGACGACGTTCTTTGCCATGCCCTGGCCAGTATCATAAATCGCAAGCATTACATAATCTCCCTTACTTGTTTCAATATGAGTAGATACATAATCATCATCCAAAACAATGTTGGACGTATCAATGGTCAGTTGTCCGCCATCGGGCATTGCATCACGGGCATTAATTGCAAGATTGATTATAACCTGTTCAATCTGTGTTGGATCCGACTCGATATTCCACAAATCCTGAGACAGAATAGTCTTGAGCTGGACTTGTTCCCCCACAAGGCGTTTCAGCATCTTGCTCATATTGTTTATGAGGTTGTTTAAGTTAAGTACTCTCGGCTCAATGACCTGCCTGCGGCTGAATGCAAGCAGCTGCTGAATCAGGTTCGTTGCCTGATCACCGGAATATATAATATTGTTCAACAGCTCCTGACGGGGGTCGTCCTGAGGAAATCGCATCTGAAGCAACTCGGCATAACCATTAAGAGCAGTCATTATATTATTGAAATCATGGGCAATGCCTGCGGTCAGATGCCCTATAGCCTCCATCTTCTGCATCTGCCGGTATTGCTCTTCAATTTGGAATGCAAGTGTGACATCTTGTTGTATGCCGGCAAAGTTTACAATCGTCCCTTTATCATCCCTAACAGGAATAATTGTAGATTCATCAACATAACGTGTTCCATCTTTTCGCAAATTGACTATTTGCCCTCGCCATATCTTTCCTGACTTGATAGTTGCCCACATATCCCTGAAAAAACTGTCATCATGCTCTCCACTCTTGATTATACCGGGCGTCCTGCCAATAACTTCACTCCTTCTGTAACCTGTAATCCTTTCGAAGGTGGGATTGACATATACTATAACACCATCAGTGTCAGTAATGATTACACTCTCAATGGTCTGTTCGATTACCTGCGTCAGAAGGGAAAGTTCAGAATTCCGCCTGCGTATTTCCTCTTCTGCCTTTTTTTGACTAATTATCAAACTAAGCTGTGAAGCGACTGTAGTGACAAGTTCTATTGTACGGTCTTCCCTTTTCTTAATCGCAGCAGAAAAGAAAACTAATACTGCAAGACAGTCATCTCCGCTTATAATTGGAATGCCTAATGCTGTTTTAATGCCAGTTTCCCTTGCGATATCCTTCCTGATGAACAGTTTCTGCGACTCACTTGTCACATCCGTTATCCACTCAATTTCCCCTTTTGACCATATACTCCCTGGCAAGCCGGCGCCTTTCTCAAAAACATGTTTTTTGCTTAATGTCTCAAATTCCATGGAGGCAGTGAGATTGCAATGACATGAGTCGCAGTATACAAGTGTTGTCCCATCTTCAGATGGCAGCCATGCCTCTCCGTAATCCCAGCCAATTACATTGCACACCTCTCTTAAAACTACTTCTAAAGCAGAGCGGAAATCTTTACTGGTAACAATTTCCTTTGTCATCCCATAAAGGAGGTTGATTTCTTTTTCTGTTCTGGTTCTCTTAGCAACCTCTTCTTTCAGGAGTTGGTTTGCCGCTTCAATCTGTCCCATCTTATCTTCGAGCTTCCTGACAAGTGTCTCATTGTACATCCTGTTTAAATCCTTCTCAGCCCTTGCAATCCTTACAGTGCTGACAAGCTTGCCTTGCTTATATTGCAAAATGACATCCCTTATTATGTCTGCAAACGCCTTAGGGTCAGCTGGCTTTACGATGAACTTCTCTGCTCCAAGGGAAAATGCAAACTCTTCATCCCGCGAGTCAGTATATGTCGCCGTGTAAAAAACGAAGGGTATCCTGTTCAGGGTTGGATCCTGCTTCCATTGTCTGCAAAGCGCGAATCCATCCATTTCATGCATCAGGATATCGGAGATGACTAATGCAGGAGGGCTGAGCCTGGCCTTAGCAAGGGCCTCAACACCATTAGAAGCGGTTTCTATCTCATATCCGTATCCCTTAAGAAGAGTTTCAAGCATATAGAGATCCGGCTGGTTGTCGTCAACGATGAGGATTTTGATCATTGTTAAACCTCCTGCTGCGATAAACCTTTGAATTACAGGATGGAAATAACTACTGCTGCACCCATATCAAAGTAATCTAATGCCAATCGGGTTTTTGCAGCTTTGCATGGTATTAGCAGCTATTAATTTGCTATAATAACACAGGCAATAATGAATAACAATTCAAGCATACAGGGATTTTCAGATGAAAGACCTTAGCAAACAACAGCTGTATGATATCTTAGAGCGCATGAGCGATGGCATTGTCGCCCTTGATAAAAACTGGAATTACATCTATGTAAACAAGCTCGGGGCTGAGATGCTTGGAAGAAAACCTGAAGACCTCATTGGAAAGCATATATGGACTGAATTTCCTGAAGGCATAGACCAGCCATTCTACAAGGCATACCATAATGCGATGGAAAAACAGATAAACATTCGGATCGAAGAATACTACCCCCCCTGGGACCGATGGTTTGAAAACCGAATTTACTCATCACCGGATGGTATTACCATATTTTACCAGGATATAACAGAGAGAAAGAAGACAGAAGTAAGTTTACGTGAAAGTGAGCAGGAGCTCCGTACTATCAACAGGGTTATTGCAACATGTTCGAGTACCATGGACGTATACGATATACTGCAGAGGGTTTTAGACGAAGCCCTTGCCATTGCCGGTCTTGAGGGTGGAACCTTTTGCCTTCTCGAACCTGACGGTTCATTAAGCCTTGGTGCTCAGAGGAATGCCTCTGAAGACATGATCAAAGACCTGACGTCACACCGCATCAAGGTTGGTGACTGCCTCTGCGGTTCAGCTGCCCGTGACAAAAGGCCATTGATACTCCGGAACAGGGATGAGGTCCATTCTTTTTCAACACTTGAAGCCGCTTTGGCAGATGATATCCGCTTTCATGCAGCTTTTCCTGTAATAAGAGATGATATTTGCCTCGGGGTTTTGTGCGTATTCACAAGGACTGACAGGAAGCCAACTGAGAGAAGCATTCATCTGCTTGAGACAATTACTTCACAGATATCTCTGTCTATAGAAAATGCAAGACTATACACAAACATTTTAAATCATTCTGAAAAGCTGGAAGAGAAGGTTGCAGAGCGTACGGCAGATTTGGAAAGGGCAAACATAAGACTTAAGGAACTTGACCGCCTGAAAAGCATTTTTATCGCCAGCATGAGCCATGAGTTAAGGACTCCGCTCAACTCCATAATAGGTTTCACAGGAATTATACTCCAGGGCCTGACAGGTGATATCACAACGGAGCAAAGAAAACAACTCTCCATTGTCAAGAAGAGTGCGAATCACCTCCTCGATTTGATAAATGACGTGATAGATATCAGCAAGATTGAATCTGACAGAGTGGAACTAAATCCAGTGGACATTGATATCTCCCGTCTTTTAAATGAAGTTATCATGTCATTCAACAATGAATTAGAACAAAAAGGGCTTAGCCTGAATATTAAGGCGCCAGAGAAACTCATAATCAGAACTGATGAGAAAAGGGTAAGGCAGGTTCTGAATAATCTCCTGAGCAATGCAATAAAATTTACAGACCATGGTGGAATAGAGATTGATGTAGCAGAAGCAAATGGAAACATCAGTTTAAGTTTCCGGGATACAGGCATCGGAATTAAACCTGAGGACATGGGAAGCCTTTTTAAGTCATTCAGCAAAATACGATATGAAAACATGCCTGTAATAGAAGGTACAGGGCTTGGGCTTTATATATCATATAAGATTGCACAACACCTTGGTGGAGGGTTGTCAGCAGAAAGCGTATACGGAAAGGGAAGCGCCTTTACATTTACACTCCCTGAAGGAACGGGTAAAAGTTGATGGGAAAATCCTTCTGTATATTAAAGTTTGTTAAGTTGCAAGCTTGACAGTATCAGCAACAATCTATTATAAATAAGTCCTGAGCTGTTTTTTATTCAGGGCGAGCGACGTCTGCAGCAGATGGATACTCAGGGAAGAGGCCCGTACCGTAATATTTGAGCAAGTATGGAAAAGGAGGAGTATGAGTAACGACATTCGAAATGTAATAATTATAGGGTCCGGCCCTGCTGGTCTTACTGCGGCTATTTATGCTGCAAGGGCGGACTTAAAGCCGATTGTGATAGAAGGTCCGCAGACGGGAGGTCAGCTGACCATTACTACTGACGTGGATAACTATCCTGGTTTTCCTGATGGTATAATGGGCCCAGAGCTCGTCATGGATATGAAAAAACAGGCTGAACGTTTTGAGACTGAGTTCGTCTCAGGAGATGTAACGTCAGTAGATTTCTCAAATCCTCCGTTTACTGTTAATATAGGTGATGCCTCCTACAGGGCTAAAACCATCATTATAGCCACAGGGGCTGCAGCAAGGTGGCTCGGTTTAGAGTCCGAGAGCAAGCTGCGCGGGAGCGGTGTTTCAGGGTGTGCTACATGTGACGGATTTTTCTTTAAAGGGAAAGATGTAGTGGTAGTCGGTGGCGGAGATACTGCGGTTGAAGAGGCAGTTTTCCTGACTAAATTTGCCAATAAAGTGAGTTTGGTCCACAGACGGGACCAATTGAGGGCATCAAGGATATTGCAGGAGAAGGCATCAAAAAATGAGAAGCTGTCATTTATCTGGGACTCAGTTGTTGAAGAAATCCTTGGTGTGGATGTCGGGCATGTCAGAGGGATAAGGCTTAAAAATGTCAAGAGTGGTGCAGTGACTGATATCCACTGTGATGGTGTATTCATAGCAATAGGTCATACGCCCAATACAAAGCTTTTCGCAGGCACGATTGATCTTGATGACCAGGGTTACATAGTGCTTAAAGAACGGACATATACAAACATACCGGGAGTCTTTGCCGCAGGAGATGTGGCAGACCCATATTACAGGCAGGCGATAACTGCCGCAGGCATGGGGTGCATGGCAGCTATTGATGCTGAACGTTATCTGGAAGGATAAAACGGATAACAGAAATTGATATTCGAGTGAAGCAAAGAGGACTGTGAATTGATAGATAACATTGGTAATCTGAAACATCAAATCAGCGAGTTCTTTACTTCATACGCCCGCAGCCTGTCTGACTGCCAATATGCTGATATCCGCATCGAGCTGAACGATACCCGCTGGGCCTCTGCTGAAGATGGAAAGCCCAAGTCCGCTGGCAGGGATGAAGGGGGTTCCTTTGGCATACGGGTAATAGCGGGGAGGGGAAAAAAGGCCCCGGGTTACTATGGAAGTATCTTCAGTATTAGAGATTTGCACCGAATTAATGACCTTATAAAAGAAGGTTTAAACCACGCCCATGCACGGGCAGCAGCAAACAGTAAGCATAAAAGCAGGGTTGCCGACTCAATTGCAGGCCTTGACAACATACTCTACAGCACAGAACTCGCGAATATAGAAATTCACAGAGATACAATACCTGCGGTCTTTAAGATATCTCCCAAATCAGTTTCTCCTCAGGATATTCTTTTATTTGTTGAAGATGCATCAAAAAGCGTCAGGGGGATATCTGCCATAAAGTTTAATGATGTCACTGCATATACACAAAATCTTGGAACATTATTTATAAACACCGAAGGTGCCCTTATAGATCAGTATTATGCATATAGTCAGGGCAATGTCTATGTCGTAGCCTCAGGCAAAGAGGGACAGCAGGAACTTTATGAATATATAGGAGATCAGAGGGGATGGGAGGCAGTCAGCGGCGGTGAAAACGCAATGGAGATGAACCTTCTTGATTTCTCTATGCGTGTTGCAGGGGATGCTGCCGCCCTGTCTGATGCAAAGGTGCTCAAGACTACAGAAAAAGAGGTGATAGTGGTCACTGACCCTTATTTTAATACACTCCTTTCTCACGAGATAATAGGTCATCCGATGGAGGCAGACAGGGTATTGAAATATGAGACTGCCTATGCAGGAAGGAGTTGGTTTTATAGAGGTCTAAATGAAAACTACATAGGAAAACAGGTGGCATCTCCACTGATAACAACATATTCAGACCCGGCACTGCCTGGTTATGGTCACTATGTATACGATGATGAAGGGACAAAGGGCAGAAAGGTTATTCATATGGAAAACGGGGTGCTCAGGGGCTTTATGAACAGCAGGCAGACGGCATCTTTACTCGGTATGAGCCCCAATGGTTCTTATATGGCAACAGATGCATCACTGGTGCCCTTAATCCGCATGTCTACGACTGTATTTGCAAATGGTAAAACTGACCCTAAAAAGATTATAGGTGATATTAGTGACGGCTACTATCTGTGGGGTATGCACACTCCATCAATCTCTGAGTCGAGAGAGAATTTTTCAATGTCTGCTATAAAGACATACAGGATACATCGTGGTGAGATTACAGAATTATTCCGGGGAGGCGGGATCAGCGCTGACAGTATGAGTTACCTTATGAGTATTGATGCAGTCGGCAATGACTTTAAAATATACCCCATAGCAAATTGCGGCAAGGGCCAGCCGATGCAGACAAAAAGGCTCGGAAACGGCGGGCCTACATTGAGGGGCAGGGCAAGGATAGTCGGTGGAAGTTGATGGCCAGTATATGATGGGTGTTTTAATTGTGGGTCTATAATGTTACCAGTAGCTAAATTAAAAGAAACAGCATCAAACGGCCTTACATACATACAGAGCCTTCCTGATGTAGCCGAGGCCGAGGTCTTTGTAAGCACTATCTCCCATCTGCTAACCCGCATAAACTTTACATCCTCTATCCCATGTAACGGAATAGAAGAGCCCAAGTCCACATTATCATATGGCATAGGCGTCCAGGTCGTTTTCAAGGATGGAGACAGAAAAAAAATAGGCTTCGGAAGTCAGACCGCTGATATCTCTATTGAAGGTGTAAAAGAGGCAGTGGAGAAGGCAAGGATGTCAGCAGTAGATGACCCTGATTTCCATTTCCTTCCAACCCCATCAGGTTCTCCGGTAATGGACCCTGATTATGAAGACCCTGAACTGATGATCCTCGGAGATGAGGGGCTTGTGTTTCTTGGGTGGAAGGCACTCGAAGGGGCGGTCAAGACATTCCGGGAACATAATATTATGGATTCAGTGATCATTGGGGGGGATGTAAGCATTGTACAGGAGAAGATGGCGATAGCATCAACAACAGGTATAATAGCCTGTGATGAAGCCGCCAGTGCCTCTGCATATATTACTACGATGATAGAGGCTGATAATGCAAAGGGAAGCGGATATGAGGTTGGGATGAATCTCGGTGAGTTTGTCCCTGAGAATGCAGGTATCAGGGCTGCCATGAGCGCCATAAAGTCAAGGAATGGCCGCCGGGTGCCGTCAGGAAAATACAAGCTGATACTGGGCCCACAGCCTGTTGCAGACCTCCTTGGCAACATCGTATTGCCATCTCTTAACCTCGCTGTTGTAGATGCCGCAAGTTCTGCATTCAGCGGAAGATATGGGACAGCCGTGGCAGACAGCAGGATCTCCATTTATGATGACGGGTCACTCAGCGGCTATCCCATGAGCCGGAGATTTACGTGCGAGGGACTATCTACCGGCAGGACTGAATTAATAAAAGATGGTCTGCTTACAGGCTATTTATCAAACAACTATTACAGGAATAAGGTCTTACATGACAGTTCCGCCAGAGATAAGATAGGCGCTGACCCGGCAGACATCGCAAATGCTCTTTTACCCCGCAATGGCTTCCGGACAGGGGAATCCATGCTGAGATCTTTCAGGGGCAAACCATCTATCGTTCCCACAAATGTCATAGTAGAGACATCAGGTGCAGTTCCATCAGACGAACTTGTACGCATGATTGGAGACGGCATCTATATAGGACGTATCTGGTACACCTATCCGATAAACGGCCTCCTTGCCGGTGATTTCACATGCACAGTGATTGGTGATTCATACCTTATAGAAGGCGGAAAGATAACAGAGCCGTTAAAACCAAACAGCATCAGGATCGCCGATAATATCCGCAGCCTCTTAAATCAGGTTATCGGGACTACCAAAGACATAAAACCAGTTCTCCTCTGGGGCTCCCCGGAGGTTATCTATTCACCGGAAATAGCTGTCCAGGATATCACCCTCTTTTCCATAGGAGGATAGACCTTCCATTTCATCTTTAATATATCTCGTAGGAGATCGGGATATATCCGATCTCTTATCGGGAGAGACGCTGCTCATTCTGCATGCTTTGTGTCAGCTATCGGCGGCAGCGGGATAGTTCTCGTCCTCTCAGCCGTCATGTGAAGGGGACCGATATCTACGACCTGCCCTCTGGTCGTGTAGGTGATGCCCTGATATGCAAAGGCCACGATCCCTATAGCGATGAGGATGATTGCAAGCAGTGTATTTATTTTCACTTTGTGCCTCCTGTAGCGCCGAACCGGGTGTCGCCGAGCGGTGTCAGCACACCGGACTTGTTATGCAACCACCCTTTTTCGACCACAGCCATCATTACTGTACGATTAGGGTTCCATTCAGAGATCTCAATCACATCCAGTTCCGGGATATTGTCATATGAATAGTTACCCAAAGTATCAGTCGTATCTGTTCCTGTCAACACACCCGTATTTACATCTTTTGCCGTGATGATCACCTCGCTCGTGATGCTGCCCTGTGCAAAGGCACAACTGCTTAGAGCGATCAAGCCACTTGAAATAAGCATAACAATGAAAACGTTGAATGCTTTTTTTCGATGTTTCATGATATAGTTCCTCCGGTAAACGTACTATGAATTTGGTTTTCTGAGGTTAAGGCAGCAGGATGAGATTTTTCTGTTAACAGGTTTATCGGTTGCGTTGACATGTTTTAATTAAAGGATAAAAAAACTAAGGAGATGTGCTTAAAATTATCCAAAAGGTTTGCGCCCCTGAATGATGTTAAACAGCACCACGATTATGGCAATTACCAGCAGGAGGTGAATAAACCCTCCCATGGTGTAACTGCTTACCAGACCCAGTATCCACAAAATGATAAGTATAACAGCTATCGTCCACAACATATGATCCTCCTTTCAGATCACTGCCGGTTAGCTGCCGGCCGGCAAACCTGCACCAGCCGGCAACTGTCCAGAAGTATACGTGTTCATAGGCTCTTACTACTCGATTGTCATCCGGTTGTTTACGCTCTTAACACCTGTTATGTCGTTTACCAGTTTGGTGACCAGGTTCTTTTCGGCAGCGTTACTGGCCTTCCCATATAACGTAACCACGCCATTCTTCGTCTCAACCTTGGTGTTGACGGCGCTGGTCGAGCGATGGAACAGCAGAGACATCTTCGCCTGAGCGGTGATGGATGCATCATCAATCTTATCAATTACGATATCGCTAGTCTTTTTAGATGCCTTTGACACAGTCATTACATTATTGACATCTTTAACCCCATCAATATCCCTGGCGTATTCGGTCGTCAGGTCCTTTTGTGCCTGATTATCGGCCTCACCTTTCAGTGTCACAATACCGTCTTTGGTCTCAACCTCCGTCATGGCGCTTACGCTCCTATGGAACAATAGCGTGGTTTTCAATTTCATAGTGATCCACGCATCCGACTTCTCAGCGGGGTATTCACCTTTGACTACCAACCTGTTATCCACGCTTTTGACCCCTGGCAGATTCGACACAGTCTCAAAAGCCAATGACTTGTGGGATTCTTCGGAGACAGTCCCTGTCAAGATGACGACGCCATCATCAGATTTGATTTTAATATCATCACCCTTAAGGTAGGTCTTGAATACATACGACTTCCTGGCAGATGATTCGATGCGGTCATCCATCGTGGACGCGTGCACAGGCACGTTTGCCGCCAGCATCGCAACCACAACCACTAATAGTACTGCATAATATTTTATTTTAATTTTCATTGCTTCGTCTCCTTTTAGTTAATTATTACAGCTTACAGATCGGCGATAATCTGGCGGACTTCATCCTCCGCCTTGCCCAGCTTTTTTTGCAGCCGGCCAAGCAACTCGTCATGCTTCCCTTCCGCGTAAACAAGATCATCGTCCGTAAGCTGGCCATACTTCTTCTTGAGCTTGCCCTGCACTTCATTCCATGTACCCTTGAATGTCAGTTTGTTCATTATGTAATTAAGTTCCCTATTCCTCCATGTGGTTTATTTTGTTCAATTATCTGCTCTCTGTGTGTGTTCATACGTGTCCCCTCCTTGAACACTTTTGAATCTGTGAAAATTGTTGTGATAACATTGATGATTGACGCATCCAGGATTGGATGGTTTTTGAGCGTCTTATCGAAGTATTATTTCTACAATAGCACGATGATAATGGAACTGCAAGTATGTTGTGGTAATTATTTAAACGAAAATACAGAGGATACGGTTTCTTTATTAACCTGAAAGCCCTCATTTTTAAGCTTTATGAAGAGTTATGTGTTGATGGGCACAATTAAAAAACTATCCTTGACGAGGTGGATACCGGAGAGTAAAATGAGTACTAATTTTCGATAATCCTCGATAGTCCTAAGTCCTGCTTGGTTGGAAAGATAAATTATCTATATGCATGAAGGAGCGAAACGAACAATGAAGCGGACTTTGCAAGTCTCAATTGGTTTTGGGATACTCATAACAATGCTCATCGCGGCATGTGCCACTACAAAGCTTACCTCGGCATGGAAGGACCCGTTGTATAAGGGGAAGCCCCATAAGATCATGATCATAGGGGTAGCCAAGAAGCCGGTAAATAAAAGAATTTTTGAGGACGAGTTTGTCCGGCAGCTCATGGCCAGGGGGACGGATGCCGTTGCGAGTTATACTGTTATGCCTGATGAAAAGCAGGGTGATAATTCGGCCATCGCTGCGAAGATGAAGGAACAGGGAGCCGATGCAGTGCTCATTGCGAGGCTGGCGAGCAAAAAGACAGTGCACACCTATATTCCGGGGATCTCATCTTATCCGCAGTCCTATTACAGCAATTGGCGCGACTATTACGGGTATGGCTCGCAGGCTGTGTACTCACCAGGTTATATGGCGGAGGACGAATACGCTGTCATGGAAATCAACCTTTATGACGCAGGTAAAGACAAGCTGATCTGGTCCGCCTCATCTGAAACGGAGATCCTTGGCTCTGATCAGAATCAAATTAAATCCTATATCGGTGTCATGGTGAAGGCGATGGCTGACCAGAAATTACTGAGGTAGGCATTATATATGATCGCACAGGGAAGCGGAATAAATCGGCAACAGGAATTTGTGGATGCAGTGAGAGGGGAGCGAGGTCAAAGGGGTAACGCTGATATCGTTGATAGGACAAAGACAGGTGAAATCGAAGACGAAAAAAATACTTTTTATCCTTGGCGTCAGTGGAGCGGCTGTTGTCCTGGCTGCGGTCGCCTTCCTGCTTACCTTCGACATGAACTCTTACAAACCCCGCATAGAGGCGGCGGCTTCCACTGCCACGGGGATGAATGTCCTTGTGAACGGCAAAATGAAGCTCTCGTTATTCCCGGGTGTAGGAATATCTCTTGAAGATATTATTATACAGAACAATGGGACAGTTGTTGCCTCGGCAAAAGAGGCGCATATTAAATTAAGACTGCTGCCTCTTATCAGGCGGAAAGTACTCATACGACAGCTCAGGTTCGTTACCCCCAGCTTGTTCATCACCAGAGACAGAGACGGGCGCTTTAATTTTGAAACAACAGAGAAGAAGCCTGCCCCCATGGGTCCCTTTGAAATGGAGAAAATCCTTATCGTGAGGGGGCATGCCACGTACTTAGACGTAAAATCGGGGGGAAAAACCGAGGCGAAAAACTGCGACCTTTCGATCCAGGACCTCTCTTCAGGCTGGGGAGAATCTTTTGGCGCCCTATCCTTCGATGGACATTTGTCATGCGAAGAAATGAAAGAACAAGAGTTGAGGATCTCTGATATTCGAGCTGACATGAATGTCCGCAAAGGGAAGTTAGAGGCATCCCCCTTTACTATGAGGATCTTTGGCGGTGACTGCAAAGGGAGCATCAAAGGTATGATGTCAGGCGAAAGCCGGGAATACTCGATTGACCTTGCGCTCACAAAATTCCGTTTCGAAGAGGTTCTTGGGACGTTTAATCAGAAACAAACGATACATGGCGAAATGGATATGAAATTGCACCTCGCAATGAAGGGAAACACCTCAAATGAGCTCACGAGGAGTGCCCATGGAGATGTCTCGATCCGGGGAAATAACCTCTCTCTCGCAAGCCTTGACATAGACCGTATGCTGAATAAGTACGAAAAGAGCCAGAACTTCAATCTGGTAGACCTGGGAGCATTCTTTGTCGTGGGCCCAATGGGTACGGTGATTACAAAGGGCTACGATTTCGGGAGAGCCTACATGGAGTCCCTGGGGGGAACGAGCACGATATTAAAACTTGTCTCAGACTGGAAAGTCAGGAACGGCATAGCTGAAGCCGAAGACGTGGCCTTTATCACAAGAAAAAACCGTGTCGCACTTAATGGAAAGCTCGATTTCGTCCACGACAGGTTCGAGGACGTAACGGTTGCCGTGCTCAACGACAACGGGTGCGCCACTTACAGCCAGAGGATACACGGTAGTTTCAATAAACCACAGATAGACAAGCCGAATATCTTCCTTTCGCTCATAGGTCCGGCCATCTCGCTCGCATCCAAATCTTACGAGATGCTCAAAGGGGGCAAATGCGATGTCATTTACCAGGGGACGTTGCAGGGCTTCGATGGGGTCGGACCACCCTAACCAGTATCCCCATGAAACCGTAACATACTACGTTACAGGCGTCAAAAAGAGAACTTCCGGTGATGCAGAATAGAGGACAAAGAAATTAATATTGACTTGATATGATTTAGGTGGATTGATAATATGAAGTGGTGGTCAACCTTACCGGAATGAGTGTCGCACTTGAGCGGAATAGGGATGTCAACAAGGAAGATGTCATTCGATTGAAAGATGCCCTGCAGCGTGAGGAGACGGCATCCATTTATGGTTAATCAGGCAACAGAACTCAGGTACGCTGTCCGGTTTCGTGTGGTCTGCAAGTATTTCGGGCACTGGTACTTATCTTCTCGATGCTTCTGCGGACCTGCCTGCCGAAACACGCCGTCATAGAGCCTCGGCTGGCAGGCCACCGACTTCCTGTTCTGCTTGACCGATAGCTACCAGGCCAACGTCATTGCCAGCCTGGTCGGCCGCTCCCTCGGATTCAAGCGAGTCGAGACGAGCATTCGCGATGAGCAATTCGAGGTCATCTGCTATTACCGTGATGGCAAGTTTTCACATGCGCATGAAGAAACAACACTCCGCATAGGCGACGAGATTGTAATTCTAACTCACAGCAAAAATATACCGACGTTGCAGAAGCGTTGGCTGCAGAAGCAAGCGCAGGAGTAGCCTAAGGATAAAGCCTCTACAAAGCCGACTATCCACAAAGTCTTCATGTTTGAAAGTTTCATTTTTTTTCATCTTCTACCCTCTTTTGTTCTTATTATTGCTGTCTTATTGTGAGTAAGGTACTCCCCATTGTCAAGTTGACAGGCTGTACAAGACATATTGAGCGTATTGCCCCTTCCTCACTGAACGAGACTTGTAACGAGTCTATTTAATGACTTCATCTCTTCATGGACAACACTAAGAATGAAAGTCCTTATCATAGACAGGTCTCCTTTATTTGCCTTTTGCAACGCCGCTATATACGCTGCCCTTCTTATTGGAGGAATAATCACAGGGCAGTATCCATTCTTCATAGTTAATATACTCAATAAAAGTCTTCCGACCCTTCCATTGCCATCAATGAAGGGATGAATGGATTCAAACTCAGAGTGCAGGTCGCCAGCCCATTCAAGCGGGTGTTGATCTGTCTGGACTCTGTTCAGATTTTCAACATGCCTTTTCATTAACCCGGAAATCTCACGATAATCAGGAGGCAGGAAATCATTCCCTGTAATTATGACATTCCTCTGCCGGTACTTTCCGGCGTCACCCGGTTCTATCTGCTGAAAAAAAAGCCTGTGAAGATACAGGACATCTTTCTCAGACAACGCCTTGTTCAGGAGGGAATAAATATGGTCATAGGCCCTTGCATGTCCAATAGCCTCAGAATGTTCTCTTATGGACTTCCCGCCTATGGTTAGTCCATCCTCAATGACAACCCTGGTCTCTGACTCTGTCAGGGTGTTCCCTTCTATGGCATTGGATGTATAGGTCAGACCAATGCGGTAATAATTCCTTAGTTGTTGAACGACATGTTCAGGAAAGGGACGATAGCAGTCAAGGGCAGACTTAATGGCATCAACTTTCCCCAATATCTCTTTATATGTCTCACTCATCTAACGCCTGCCATTTTGTCCCCATTTGCCTATGATGCTGACATTGACCACTTCATATTATCAATCCACTAAGATCATATCAAGTCAATTTTGATTTTATTTGTTTTCTATTTCCTGCCTGTCTCATGACTTTTTCGTCCATCAATGGTAAGATGATGGGCAAAAACAGACCTGGAATAAATGCCTATAACATCTTACCACGCCAAATACTTTGCGTATGAACTGACAAGGCAATATTCTTCTGACAGCCTGCAGAAGCTTGCCGCCTCTTTGTCTGATGCACAGGTTGATCTAAATCCCCATCAGGTAGAAGCCGCCTTATTTGCCTTTCGTTCACCCTTATCCAAAGGAGCAATTCTGGCAGATGAGGTTGGCCTTGGCAAGACCATAGAGGCCGGTATCGTCCTTTCTCAGAAATGGGCTGAACGGAATAGAAGGATACTTATTATAGTCCCCTCCAGCCTCAGGAAACAATGGAATCAGGAACTGGCAGATAAGTTTTTCCTCCCTTCCTGTATCCTTGAAACGAAATCCTTCAACGAAGAAATCAGGAAAGGCAATCTGAATCCATTTCATCAGAATGAAGTCATTATCTGTTCTTACCACTTTGCCAGGTCAAAGGATGCCTATATCAAGCTGGTCAATTGGGACCTGGTGGTTATTGATGAGGCCCATCACTTGCGAAATGTTTATAAGAATACCAATAAGATTGCCAGTGCCATTAAAACTGCCGTTGCCCATTCTCCAAAGCTTCTTTTAACTGCAACCCCGCTTCAAAATTCCCTGCTGGAACTCTACGGTCTCGTGAGTATTATTGATGACTATACCTTTGGCGATCTGAAGAGCTTTAAAAGTCAGTTTGCCAGGCTGACGAATGATGACAACTTTGATGACCTGAAGGCGCGTCTTTACCCTGTCTGCAAGCGGACACTCAGAAGACAGGTATTGGAGTATGTGAAATATACCAACAGGATTCCAATTACACAGGAGTTCCATCCAACGGAAAGTGAACAGATGCTCTATGACATGGTATCTGAATACCTTCAAAGACCTAACCTTTACGCATTACCGGCAAGTCAGAGACAGTTGATGACGCTGATCTTGCGTAAGCTCCTTGCCTCTTCTACCTATGCCATTTCAGGGACACTCGAAGCCCTGGCACACAAGCTTGATGCAGTTATTGAAGAATGTGAACCTCTGATTTTAGAGTCCGCTATTTCTGAGAACTTTGAAGAATATGAGGAGTTGAAGGATGAATGGACAGAAGAGGATGAAAGCGGTGAAGAATTAAAGATCTATACTCCAGAAGAAATAAAGTCCATTCGGGAGGAAAGCCGGTCGTTGAAAGAATTCTACGAACTGGCCAGGTCTATCCGGAGGAACTCCAAGGGAGAGGTTCTTATCACTGCGTTGAAAGCCGGTTTTGCCGAAGCTGAGAAACGTGGTGGCAGTAAAAAGGCCATTATATTCACTGAATCAACCAGAACTCAGAAATATCTTGCAAGCATTCTTGAAGATACGGATTACAAGGGGAGCATTGTCCTGTTCAACGGATCAAACAGTGATCCAAAATCTCAGGAGATTTATAAACGATGGATAGAAAGGCACCAGGGCACGGACAGGATTACAGGCTCAAAGAGTGCGGACATGCGGGCTGCTATCGTGGACTACTTCAGGGATGAAGCGGTGATCATGATTGCTACCGAAGCGGCCGCCGAAGGGATTAATCTGCAATTTTGCTCTCTTGTTGTAAATTATGACCTCCCGTGGAATCCTCAGCGGATTGAACAGAGGATAGGGAGATGCCATCGTTACGGACAAAAGCACGATGTGGTGGTTGTGAACTTCCTCAATAAGAAGAATGCCGCAGACCAGAGGGTATACCAGCTTCTCGCTGAAAAATTCAAACTCTTCGAAGGCGTCTTTGGCGCAAGCGATGAGGTCCTGGGGAGCATCGAGTCCGGTGTTGACTTTGAGAAGCGGATTGCACAGATCTATCAGCAATGCCGGACAGAGGATGAGATACAGGCCGCCTTTGATACCCTTCAGAAGGAGCTTGAACCCCAAATAGACGGATCCATGCGGCTCACGCGCCGGAACCTCCTTGAGAACTTCGATGAAGAGGTGCATGAAAAACTCCGGATGAATCTTGAGGAGAGCAGGGAGTATATTTCCAAATACGAAAACTGGCTCTGGGAACTCACAAAATATTATCTTGAACCCTATGCCGACTTTGCCGATAACGGGCACTCCTTTACACTGCGGCAGAATCCCTTTCCTGGCGAGGTCATCCATCCCGGACCATACAGAATAGGGAAGAACATTGAAGACGCTAACATCTACAGGTTCGGCCACCCCCTTGCACAGCGTATTATTGAAAGATGTAAGTCCTCTGCACTGGATTGTCAGGAATTAGTATTTGATTACTCAGGGACGCAGAGGAAGATCGGCATATTGGAGCCATTAATCGGCAAGACTGGTTGGTTGTCTGTTAGTGATCTTACAATCGAGTCGTTTGAAATCGAAAACGACATTTTATTTTGCGGTATGACAGATGACGGCATGGCTCTGGATGTAGAACAGTGTCAGAGATTCTTTTCTCTGCCGGCCACAATAAAACCCATTCAAGGCGAGATCTCTGGAGATGTAATGAGGACATTGGAAGTGTTAGCCGGCAAACAACAGGAGGACATCCTGCAAAGGAATGTCGGCCGTAATGCCGGTTTTTTCGATTCGGAAATAGAAAAGCTCGATAAATGGGCAGAGGATGTTAAAAACAGCCTCGAAATTGAATTGAAAGAACTTGACAAAGAAATAAAAACCAGAAAAACCGAGTCCAGGAAGATTCTCAAACTTGAGGAAAAGGTCGCTGCCCAGAGGGAAATCAAGGAAATGGAGAAGAAGAGAAATACGCTGCGGCAGAATCTCTATCAGGCGCAGGATGAAGTGGATAGCAAAAAGGAAAACCTGATAAGCGAGATTGAGGCAAGATTGAAACAGAAAATATCACGTGATGTTATGTTTACAATACGATGGAGATTGTTATAATAGAACCGGGCAAGAATGGATAAGGCCATAAGAAACATTGGTTCGGATAGAAATTCTTCATGGGTTTTGGCTTAGAAATTATTAGAAACTATTAGAAATAATTAGAATAGACAGAGAACAGGGAATTATTACTATTTGAAAGATAAGACATTTTTACTCGTTTGTCCTGAAATAAGTTATTAGTAATATTTTCCCCTGCGGGCATCACATGAGGAACTTAAAGGCTAATAAAATGGGCGATAGTATAGAAGAGGATATTGACTAAATGACGGATATCAATAAAGTAGGAATACTGAATAGCTGCAGCTCCGGCTATTTCAGAAGGCTTGATGGCACAACACAAAAGATGACAAACCATGAATTGAGATTAATGTTCCAGGAGAATGAGACAGTGCCTTTTGAGGATAAGATCAATAAAGATGCAACGTGGGACAACATCTCAAAGGAAAAGATCCGGAACTTCCTGAAAGAGGCAGACATCAGCATACGTAAAATAGTGCCTCGTGACATCCTGACAAGCCTGAACATTGCAGAGGGTAACGGGATTACCAATGCCGGTGTCCTCTTTTTTGCCAAGGAGCCGCGCAGGTTGATTGTCCAGGCGCAGATGACATTGATTGCATTCAAAGGGGTAGACCGTATACACATCTATGACAGGCAGGATGTGCAGGACGACCTTCTTACCCAGTTCAATGCAGCCGTGTTTTTCCTTATGAAACATTTGAACCTCCGTAGCGAGATAAAAGGCGTGAATCGTAAAGACATCTATGAGATACCATTTGAGGCCTTGCGGGAGGCGATTGCCAACGCTATAATCCATCGTGATTATAGTGTGCGGGGCACGAGTCTTATGGTCGAAGTATCTGATGACAGGGTGGAGATTATAAATCCAGGCGTATTCCCGTGGCATCAGAAGAAAGACTTCGGAAAAATTTCTGTTCGGAGAAACGAGCGCATTGCAGACCTCTTTTTCCGTATGGACAAGGTTGAACTGGCAGGTACCGGAATCAGGCGGATGAGAGAGGCAATGGCCGCAGCAGGACTTCCGCTACCAAAGATCCGGCAAAGCGGCTTTTATACGATTGTCTTTAAACGGCCCACAGG
Source organism: Nitrospirota bacterium (assembly GCA_020846775.1). Lineage (NCBI taxonomy): Bacteria > Pseudomonadati > Nitrospirota > Nitrospirota bacterium. Next base: position 35,872 of record JADLDG010000034.1, on the reverse strand, counting down.
GAGTGAAGTAAAGAAAGAGGAGGAAGATATAACCAACGAGACTACCCAGGAAAGTTGGGTGAAAAAGTTGGGTCAAAAGTTGGGTCAAAATGAAAGAAAGGTATTAGGAATTATTGATAGGAATAAGTTCGTAACAATACCAGAACTTGCTGCGACGCTTAGAATAAGCACGACAGCAGTGGAAAATAATCTTGCAAAACTGAAATCAAAAAAAGTTCTCAAACGTGTCGGCCCTGACAAAGGCGGGCATTGGGAGATAGTAAAGGATTGACCAATGGCAATAACAAGTAACCCTCAAACGAATCGTAAATTATTTGATATAAAGACCCTCTCCACAACGTCAAGGCAGAAGATGAAAACAGGACAATTGGTATCATTTTGTGCAAAGATAAGAAGAAGGCTCTGGTTGAAATAACCTTGCTGGTGAACAATGAGCAAACATTCGCACATAAATGCCAGTTGTATCTGCCAAGCAAGGAAGAATTGAAAAGACAGTTGGAGGAGTAAATAATCAGGATGATGTCCAACAAAAACCAAAAACTCGAACTAACATGGATAGGCAAGGAGAACCAGCCGAAGCTGGAGCCGAGGATTCTTATTGAAGACACTGAAAAGTCCTTCGGTGACAGGAATACTGATAATATGCTTATTCAGGGTGACAATCTCCTTGCCCTCAAGGCGCTTGAGCAGGATTTTGCAGGGAAGATTAAGTGTGTCTATATTGATCCGCCTTATAATACCGGCAATGCCTTTGAGCATTATGATGACGGGCTGGAGCATTCAATATGGCTGAGTCTGATAAGGCCGAGGATTGAGATGCTGCACAGGCTGTTGAGCAATGACGGAACACTCTGGATTTCTATTGATGACGATGAGAGTCATTATCTGAAGGTGTTGTGTGATGAGGTTTTTGGAAGAAAGAATTTTGTAAATAATGTTATATGGGAAAAGAAATATTCTCCGCAGAATGATGCAAAATGGTTGTCTGATAGCCACGACCATATTCTGGTATATGCAAAGAACAAAGAGACATGGAGACCGAATCTCTTGCCGAGAACAGAGGAGATGAATGCCCGCTATAAAAACCCTGACAATGATCCGAGAGGCCTGTGGAAATCGAGTGATATGTCAGTAAAAACATATACAGCTGCAACGGACTATCCTGTTACCCTGTCTTCTGGTCGCATTGTTAATCCTCCAGAAAGTAGATGTTGGGTTATTTCAAAAGAAAAATATGAAGAGATGGTCAAAGATAATAGGATTTGGTTTGGACGAGATGGTAATAGTGTGCCCTCAATCAAACGTTTTTTAACGGAAGTACAAGTAGGAACTGTCTCTAAAACTATTTGGCACAGAACTGATGTTGGTGATAATCAAGAGGCAAAGCGTGAGATAAAGACATTTAATAGCGAGGATGTTTTCTCTACCCCCAAACCTGAACGCCTTATCCAGCGTATTCTTACCTTAGCTACCAACGAGGGCGATCTTGTCCTTGACTCCTTTCTTGGCTCCGGCACTTCCGCCGCCGTTGCCCATAAGATGAAGCGCAGTTGGATAGGCATTGAGCTTGGTGAGCACTGCCACACCCATTGCCTGCCGCGTTTGAAAAAGGTTGTTGATGGTACAGATCAGGGTGGAATATCCAAGGCCGTAACCTGGCAGGGCGGTGGTGGTTTCAAATATTATTATCTTGCCCCAAGTCTGCTTAAAGAGGATAAACACGGCAGCTGGGTGATTGATGAACGGTATAATGCCGACATGCTGGCCGCTGCAATGGCAAAGCATGAGAGCTTTAAATACTCCCCTGATGAGCAGATCTACTGGAAGCAGGGGAGGTCAACGGAGAAGGATTATATCTTTACAACCACAAACTTCGTCACTGTTGAGTTTCTCGATAAGATTCATGACGAGATGCAGCCTGATCAGAGCCTGCTGATCTGCTGCAAGTCCTTCTCAAAGGCTTGTGAGAGCAGACACCTGAACATTACCGTAAGGAAAATCCCAAAGATGCTCCTGGGCCGCTGTGAATTTGGGAAAGAGGATTACAGCCTGAATATTGTCAATATGCCGGTTGATGAAAATGAACCGCAACCTGAGCCGGTTAAGGTACAGCAGAAACCTGTACGCAAGGTTAAAGACAAGACACAGGGGGAGCTTTTTGTTGAAGAAGAGATTAATGAAGAATAAGTCCGGGAAGAATAAATTAGCGGGGATGACTAGTCATGAAGACCATCCAGTTTTTAATAGGGTATTACCTCTAAAAGAGGGTAATAAAGAGGGTAATAACTAAATGAACCGCATTGCCAGCTCCATTAAAAACCGCCTGAGCCTGCGGCCTCCGCAGGAGGGGAGCCTGAATATACTGGCAGGGCTTATGGACAGTTTAGCCCTTCAAAAAAACTGCGATTTATCTGCAGAGCTTGAAAAGGTCAGGAGCGCCTATCCTGTCTGTACCGATTTTGAAAGGAGCTTCCCTTCTATCTGCTTCGCACTGGCAACCGGTGTCGGCAAGACACGGCTTATGGGGGCATTTATCGCTTATCTCTACCTTGCCAAGGGTTTTAGAAACTTCTTTGTCCTTGCCCCGAACCTGACTATTTACAATAAGCTCATTGTGGATTTTTCCAATACCACCTGTCCCAAGTATGTATTTCAGGGGATCGGAGAGTTTGTCCACAACAATCCTGTAATCGTTACCGGCGATAATTACAACTCCATTGGTGACCTTTTCAGGGAGCAGGAGATAAGGATTAATGTCTTTAATATCTCCAAGATAAACTCAGAGATGAGGGGCGGGAAGCTCCCTCGTATCAAAAGGCTGTCGGAATATTTGGGATACTCGTATTTCAACTACCTCTCCGGCCTTGATGACCTTGTCCTGCTTATGGACGAATCCCATCACTACCGTGCAGACAGGGGCATGGAGGTTATCAATGAGTTGAACCCCATTTTAGGTCTGGAGCTTACGGCAACCCCGCAGGTTGAACGAAGCGGAGGGGCGGTAAAATTTAAGAATGTGGTATATGAATATTCTCTTGCTAAGGCTATCCGGGACGGCTTTGTTAAAGAGCCGGCAGTGGCTACCCGCAAAGATTTTGATCCGGGCCAGTATTCACCTGAGGATTTGGACAGGATCAAGCTTGAAGACGGTATCCGGATCCATGAGGATACAAAGGTTGCTTTGGATATCTTTGCACGGGATCACAGAATGCCGGTAGTAAAGCCATTTGTGCTGGTGGTTGCCAAAGATACGGAACATGCCGGCAGGTTAAGAGAGCTTATAGTATCAAGCGCTTTCTTTGAGGGGCACTATGAGGATAAGGTTATGGAAATCCATTCGAATCAGAGCGGGGATGAGAAAGATGAGAACATTGATCGTCTGCTCTCTTTGGAAAGTCCTGACAACAGGATAGAGATTGTTATTCATGTGAATATGCTCAAAGAGGGGTGGGATGTTACAAACCTCTATACCATAATTCCTTTGAGGACGGCGGCCTCAACTACTCTGAGAGAACAGACGATCGGCAGGGGACTGCGCCTTCCTTATGGAAAGAGGACAGGTCATGACAAGGTTGACAAGCTCACTATTGTTGCCCATGACAGGTTTCAGGAGATTATTGATGCTGCTAACAGGCCCGATTCAATCATCAGAAAAGAAAATATCATTACCATTGATGCGGAAGAATTAAGCCATACTAAAGAAGTCATTACGTCCGTCCCATTGGTTGAGAAAAAGATTGAGGAGCAGCAGAAAGTAATTGACTCCATTGCAGGGCCGGAAGAGAAACAGCGGGCGCAGATAAGTCTCGATGTTCAAAAGGCCATTCTCTACATGCTTCCGGAGCTTAACAATAAAGTGACAAGTGTTAATGGATTGAAGAAGGAAGAAATTAAGGAGATGGCCATTGAGAAGATAAGGGAGAGCCTGGCAAGCTCGCCGCAGCAGGTAATGTTTGCTGCAGAAATGATAAAGGATGCAGAGAATACCTATGAAATGATTGTGGATGAGTTTGCAAAGAACATTATTGAAATCCCGAGAATAACCATCCAGCAATCCGGTGAGATAAGATCGGGTTTCAGGGATTTTGATCTGGACACGAACAACCTGAATTATCAACCTGTCTCAGAGGAGATTCTCATCAGGAAACTGAGGGAGCAGGAAAATAGTGTTGACATTGTTATAGGTAGGGGCAGAATTATTCCTGATGTCCCGGAACGTATCATTGTGAATGAGCTTATGAACTACCCTGAAATAAACTACGATGAACAGTCGGAGCTGTTGTTCAAGTTGACTGGACAGGCCATTGAGAAGTTTCAGTCCTGGCTGGGAGCTGATCAGATTTTAAATGTCGTCCAATATCACAAGAAAGAGATAGGACGGTATATCTATTCCCAGTTAATGGTGCATTTCTATTGTGAGACGACAGGCTTTGAACAACCGGTTGTAAAACCTTTTACAAAAATTGAAGAACACAATTTCTCCAAATATACAAAGGACAGCATACATCATTATACCGATACCATAACTCCAACAAGTGCAATCCCGGGCAAGGTTTTCTGCGGATTCAGAAAGGCCTGTCATAATCTTTATAAATTCGACTCCAAGACAGAAAAGGACTTTGCCATCATCCTGGAAAATGAAGCGGCGGTATTAAAATGGATGAGACCGGCTCAGAGGCAGTTTCACATCTACTGGAGGCATAACTCCAAGCAATACAATCCTGACTTTATCGTTGAGACGGTAGACACTATTTATATGGTGGAGACAAAGAAAGAGGGCGCCATAGATGACCAGGATGTTCAAGAAAAAAGTCAGGCGGCTCTGCAACACTGCAAATATGCCACTGAGTTCACGTCGCAAAACAGCGGCAAGCAGTGGAAGTATGTCCTTATACCACATAACATTGTTCAGGCTAACATGAGTTTCAATTATTTGGTGAGGGCATGTGAGACGTGAAAATCAGAGCACATCTTATTCATAAGATTCTGAGTATCATATTTATCATTCAGGTTGTATCTACTGTTAATCCATCATCAGTCATGTCTGAATCTCTTCCATCTGATAATAAAGGCAAGGTCATGATCCTTGAATACCATAAGATTGACTATCCTGAGTCCCGCTGGACACGGACGCCTGAGAATTTCAGGAAAGACCTGCAGAGGTTCTATGAGAAAGGCTACCAGCTGACACGGATGGACGATTTTCTGGAAGGCCGTATCCGGGTTGGGAATGGAAAGACGCCGCTTATCCTGACCTTCGATGATTCATCACCGGGACAGCTCAGGTTTCTTTCTGATGGAAATAGCGGTTATAAGGTGGATCCTGACTGTGCAGTGGGCATACTTGAATCATTCCATGCAAAACATCCCGATTTTGGATTAGCGGCAGTCTTCTACGTCCTGCCTGCGGCTGACCCGCCAAATAAGCTTTTTAACCAGCCTGAATATACACAGGAGAAGCTCCGCTACCTGGTGCGCAAAGGCTTTGAAATCGGCAATCACACCTTATGGCATGCAACGCTGTCAAAACAGAGCCCCGAAGGTGTGCGCCGTCAGCTTGCGCTTGCTGTCAAGGCGATACAGGAGGCGGTGCCGGGCTACGAGGTCAAATCACTTTCCCTTCCCATGGGGATTTATCCGAAGGACACAAGCACCCTGCTGAACGGTACATATGAGGGTGTATCATACAGGCATAAAGGCGTGATGATGGTAACAGGCGGCCCGGCAGTCCCTCCATTCCACAAATCCTTTGACCCGCTCCGCATACCACGGATTCAGGCTGTTGAACGGGAGCTTAGTTACTGGTTGCAGTATTTTGATGAACATGTGGAAGAGAGGTTTACAAGTCAATAGAGTGGCTTGGCGTCACTAAGTAACGAAGATGTTGAAAGTCGGAATCTTAAATGACAGCATGTTTAAAATACCACGAATACTCTTGCCGCTGCCGTGTGGTCTGCCCCAGTTGCTCTACCAAATGGTGAATATTATGTGCTTTTAAATGAAGTTTGTATGTTTCAAATATGAAAATGTTTCAGAATTGGAAAAATACTATAACTATTTGATAGTTAATGTAATGCTAAGGAGTACTATTCTTATTTGTTTCATAATTGAAACGATGTCATATTTTTAGCTCTTTTGTCTTGTCTTGTTTTTATTAATGAAATCAATGTATTACACATGAAAAATATTTGTTATTAAATGGCATGCCTTTTGAAATATATATTAAGCATAAGGGATGCAAATGAGGGACCCAAAAGGGTCTATTAACTTCTGGAAGGGGGTGTTTAACATGGAAACGACTCATACTTTCCATCATGGCTTAAATCACATCAACAACAGTCATGTGGACGGGACAAAAAAAGAATTAAATAAAGTGGATATAGAGAAGAGAGATTTATATATCTCTGGTGTCTCAGTTGGTGCAATTATTTCAATAGGGATGTTAGTTGCCGCCTATTTTCTCCTCTGGTAAGTTTTGTTTTGCATAGTTTTGCATGGCAGCCCCTCATAAGCATACCACTCATGGGGGGTTTTTATTTTCAGGCGGCAGGATGTTCATACTCTTTTTTATTTTGCTGCATCCGGATCATATAGTGGCAGCATTTTCCCGGCAAATTTGTTCCTGTTGGAAAGATGGCATATAATAGTAATATGAACAGAGAAGACAGCCCATCTAAGATATCAAGCGATGCCATCCTTGATAGTATTGCAGGTATCCTTCCTAATGCCGCAAGTGTCCAGCGGTATCTTGACGTTAATAGCGAGACAATATTAAACAGCATCGCAGATGGTATAGTGGTCATAGGGCTGGACCATCGGATCCTTTTTATCAACCGTGCTGCAGAAGAGATGTTAGGGCGGCCGGACATGGAGTCCATTATAGGTGATAAAAAGTGCAATGAGGTTATTTCACATCCGGGTTGCACCATTGGTTGTCTGATCAACACAACTTTAGAGACGGGAGAGCCTGTCTATAACTATGAAACTTTCTTTGAAAGAAAGGGGCGAAAACTTTTTCTCAGCATCAATACGGCTCTGCTCAGGGATGGCAATAATGAAATTATCGGAGGCATAGAGACGTTCAGGGACATTACGATTATTAAAGAGTTGCATAATGAACTCAAGAATAAGTATTCCTTTGAGAACATCATTGGGAAAGACCAGCGCATGCATGAAGTCTATGAGTTGATACGGGAAGTAGCCCCTACAAAGGCAACTGTTCTTATCGAAGGAGAAACAGGAACAGGAAAGGAGTTAATAGCAAATGCCATACATCTGCATTCTCCAAGAAACAACAGACCGTTTGTTAAGGCAACCTGTGCTGTCCTTTCTGAAGGCCTGCTGGAGAGTGAACTCTTCGGGCATGTCAAAGGTGCTTTTACCGGTGCAATAACAGATAAGACCGGAAGGTTTGAGCTGGCAAATCAGGGGACCATTTTTCTGGATGAGATCGGAGATGTTGCCCTCCATACTCAGATAAAACTCTTAAGGGTGCTTCAGGAGGGGGAATTAGAACGGGTTGGTGATTCAAAGACAATAAGGGTAGATGTCAGGGTGATTGCCGCTACTAATAAAGACCTGAGACTTGCTGTAGAAAAGGGCGAATTCAGGGAAGACCTTTATTACAGACTAAAGGTAGTGCCTGTACTGGTCCCACCGTTGCGGGAAAGAAAAGATGATATTCCGCTCCTTTTAAAACATTTTATAGAAAAGTTTAACACGGAGATGGGTGCTAAGGTGGGGAATGTTTCTCCCGCTGCAATGGAGTTTCTTATGGAGTATCATTATCCCGGAAACATCAGGGAACTTGAACATATTATAGAATATGCCGTTATCAGATGTCATGGGGCGACTATTAATCCCGAACACCTTCCTAAGGATATTCAAAACAAGAGCATCATTGATAAGGTTATAAATAAACATGACCCCCTCAGAGAATTGGAGAGAGAGTTTGTCATCCGTCTCCTTATTGAGACCAACTGGAATTATCTGGAGTGTGCCAGAAGGCTGAATATGAGCAGAACTACGCTGTGGAGAAAGCTGAAGGCGCTTGATATTGGGAAAGAAAATCTTTAGTCTGTTTCTTTTCTCTTCTCTTAGGGTCTCCTCTTAGGGGTCGGACCACGCTATCCTTCTGATTTAAAAGGGAAATTACTTCCGGAAATAGGCATTTTCACTCATTATAGCATCAATTTAATAGGTAAAATCTTTGATATAAGCTGTGGTGTTTGATTCTTTGCACACAAGAAATAGTTCTTGCCCTGATGGCATGATATAATGAATATGTTATGTTGTCAGAGTCAGTAATAAGAAGTTTGAAGAATATAGCAGGTAGTGATAATGTCCTGACCTCAAAAGAGGATAGATTATGCTATGCCTGTGACGCGACGAAGCAAATATTCCTTCCTGATGCTGTAGTATTCCCGTCTGATTCTGAAGAGGTTTCAAAGGTTCTCAGTCTTGCAAATACGGAGAGGTTTAATGTCACTCCGAGAGGCGCTGGTACAGGTCTTTCCGGAGGGAGTATCCCGATCAGTGGAGGGGTTGTCCTGTCTCTTGAGCGGATGCGAAGGATACTTAGGATTGACACTAAGAATCTCATTGCTGTTGTTGAACCCGGTGTTGTGAATTTCGAACTGCAGATGGAGCTTGGTAAGTCCGGCCTTTTCTTTCCGTCTGAGCCGACGAGTATGAGGTACTGCACAATTGGAGGAAATATTGCGAACTGTTCCGGCGGGCCGAGGTCTGTAAAGTATGGTGTTACTCGCGATTATGTCTTAGGGCTTGAGGTGGTGCTGCCAACCGGTGAGAAAATGGAGACAGGTACTCAGACCGTAAAGGGTGTAACAGGTTATGATCTCACTCGCCTTATCGTTGGTTCTGAGGGGACACTTGGCATCGTAACGAAGGCAACCCTGAGACTCCTTCCATTTCCCAGGTTTGTCAATACGATACTTGCAATCTTCGATAATGAGTGTGCAGCTGGAAATGCTGTAGTTGAGATTATGGGTTCTGGTGTCAAACCGTCTGCTGTTGAATTTATGGACATGGCATCAGTTAAATGTACAAGGGAAAGTGACAGATTTGATTTTCAAACTGATAACGGTGCTGTTTTATTGATAGAAATTGATGGTGAAATAGAGTCGTTAGAACGAAGGTCCGGGGCGGTTAGTGATATCTGTCTCAGGGAAGGGGCAGTAAATGTACGGAGGGTTACATCCAAGAAGGAGGTGAAAGACATATGGTGGTTGAGGAGGGCAATCTCCCCTTCTCTTGCAAACATTAGGCCGGATAAGATAGTTCACGACATAGTTGTCCCGCTGAGTTCGGTCTCTGAGTTCCTGCAGGCAGTTAGGAATATTGAGAGAGGGAAGGGCATTGTTATCGCATGTTTCGGCCACGCTGGCGAGGGTAACATTCATGTAAATATATTGCTGGATAAGAATAATGTTGAGGAGGTTGGAAGGGCTGAGGAGGCAGCTGATGAAATAATGGGCCTGACCGTAAGGCTTGGAGGTTCTATCTCAGGTGAGCAGGGGATAGGTATTACCAGGAGGGTTTATTCAGGGATGGAGCTTCATCCGGTTGCTGTTGAAGTGATGAAGAAGATAAAGGGAGTGCTTGACCCGAAAGGAATATTGAATCCCGGGAAGATCTTTGCATAAGCAATGAGTGGGAAATGACGTGATTGAGGTAACATTATTATATGAAGAAACTTGCTGATTACATTCGAGAGCTTTCCATGTGCGTTCGTTGTGGTACATGCAGAAGTACATGTCCCACGCTTATTACTCTGGGGAGGGAGACTGCGAGCGCAAGGGGGAAGCTCACTCTTATTGATGCATATATCAGTGGGGATATTGGGTTATCCGACACGTTTGTAAAACATATATCAGAGTGCCTGCTCTGCGGGGCATGTCAGCAGAGTTGTCCGAACAGCATTCCTGTTCCTGAAATTATTATGGCGGCACGGGCAGAGGTAATAAATGACAGGGGGGTGCCTCTCATAACATCAGCAATCATGAAGGGGTTGAGGGAGCCTGATGGCTTTGTTGGAAAGACCCTTAAGCTTGCATCTATTGCTCAAAGGGTTGTTTTCAAAGATGTGTCAAATACCGGTGGTTTACAGCGCAGGCTGCCGCTTCCTTATATTACGGACGAGAGACTCGTCCCGCCTCTTGCAAAGAGGTTCTTTCTTGATATTGTTACGGAAGAAAGTCCTGTCCTGGGAGAGTTCGAAGGAGTGAGAGCGGGGTCATCAGCAGCAAAAACCTCAAGGGTCGGCTTCTTTGCAGGTTGTCTCATAAATTACGTAATGCCGGATATCGGTTTAGCATCACTTAAAGTGCTGGAAAAGGCCGGTGCTGCAGTAGTGGTCCCGTCTGGCCAGACCTGTTGCGGTATGCCTGCCACCAGTATGGGAGACTTTGAGGATGCGAAGGCGTTGGCGCTGAAAAACCTTGAGGTATTTGAATCACATGACCTTGATTTTATTACTACAGCATGTGCAACATGCACAGATGGACTAAAAAACAAATTCAGGAAACTACTTGAGGATGAAGGCACTGAAATGAAAATGCGTGTGGATGCCTTCTGCAGTAAGGTACGAGACATTACAGACTTGCTGGTTAATGAATTGAAGTTGCCTGCTTCAATGTCAGGACTGAATACATCAGAAGGCGGGGCTGTTGTCACCTATCATGATCCATGTCATCTGCGCAGGGGGCTTGGTATTAAGGATGAGCCCCGTGAACTTATTGAAACAGCGGGATTCGATATAAAAGAGATGAAACACCCGTGCAGGTGCTGCGGGCTCGGAGGGAGTTTCAGTATTACTAACTATGAGCTTTCTACTGAGATAAATATGCTCAAGGCCGAGGATATAAAAGGAACTGGCGCTGAGATTGCAGCCACTGCATGTCCCGGGTGCATGGTACAACTAAAGGATGGACTACACAAGATTAATGCCAAGGTTGAGGTCAAACATATTGTTGAATTGATTGCAGAGAGGATGGGTTAAATAGGGACAGCGACTATTTATTTGGTTCCAAATAAATAGTCGCTGTCCCTATTTAACCGTAGACACTATATCAGGTGTGATACTACATACCGATCTCCAAACTTCTTAATATTGTCATAAATAATCTCTAATTTATCGAGGTGATCTTCTTCATCCTTCAGAATTTCTTCAAGCAGCAGCCTGCTTCCGTTATCTCTCTCTGAGAAGCAGGTTGAGATTCCGGAATTCAGTCTGTCTATTGCCTCGATCTCTATATTGATATTAGTCTTAACCATGTCAATGATTTCTTTCTGTTCCATGTCGGGTACCATGTGTTTTTGATAGGTTACTTCAGCGCCCAGAAAAAGGATTCGCTCGGCAAGTTTCTCTGCATGCTTCATTTCATCAACAGCATCCTCTTTGAGCATATCTGCAATTTTCTTATAGCCTTTGCCAGCACATTTAGTGTGCTGGTCCATGTATATACCAACTGCGCCTACCTCAGCTGTGTATACTTCAACCAGCACAGTTGCAACTTTTTTATTTACTTTTTTCATAATTAGATTCTCCCTTTGTTAAGCACTTTTAAATTGTTACGAAATCTTATGCCTTTGATGGTACTTCCTGATATAATTTCATCGAGCAGAACTTTGGTCCGCACATTGAGCAAAAGGACGCATCTTTGTAAGAGGGCTGTGGCAGGGTTTCATCGTGCATAGCCCTTGCAGTTTCAGGGTCTAAAGACAGTTCAAACTGACGGTTCCAGTCAAAGGCAAACCGTGCCTTTGATATCTCATCGTCCCTGTCCCTTGCTCCCTTCCTGTGACGGGCAATGTCTGCTGCGTGAGCTGCTATCTTGTATGCCACTATCCCATTTTTTACATCCTCAAGATTAGGAAGACCAAGGTGTTCTTTGGGAGTCACATAGCATAGTATGGCAGCGCCGGCTGTGGCGGCTACGGTAGCTCCGATTGCTGATGTTATATGATCGTAACCCGGTGCAATGTCAGTTACAATAGGACCCAGCACATAGAATGGCGCCCCATGACACAGCTCTATCTCTTTTTTTACGTTCATCTCTATCTGATCTAACGGTATGTGTCCCGGTCCCTCTATCATGACCTGGACGTCTTCCTCCCATGCCTTCAACGTAAGTTCGCCAAGTACTGACAGCTCTGCAAACTGTGCCTCATCGCTTGCATCAGCAAGGCAGCCGGGTCTCAGGCCATCGCCAAGGCTGAGGCTTACATCATATCTTTTACATATCTCAAGAATACGGTCAAAGTGTGTATAAAGAGGATTCTGCTTATTATGATAAGCCATCCACTGGGCCATGATTGCACCACCGCGGCTTACGATCCCCATATGGCGCTTTGCCGCCATTGGAAGGAACTCATGAAGTAGTCCGCAATGTACCGTCATGAAGTCTACACCCTGTTTTGCCTGAATCTCAATTATATCGAGCAGGTCATCTATGGTAAGTTCATGTATCTCGTTAACCCTTTCAAGTACTTCATAGATTGGGACGGTCCCTAATGGTATAGGACTGTTATGTATCATCGCCTCACGGATCTCGTGGATATGTTTCCCTGTGCTTAAATCCATTACGGCATCTGCCCCGTACTTGACGCAAAGATTAAGCTTTTCAAGCTCCTCGCCTACTGAGGAGCTGAGTGAAGAGTTGCCGATATTGGCATTAATCTTACACCTTGCGGCAATGCCTATACCCATTGGCTCAAGGTTAGGATGGTATATGTTGGCAGGTATGATAAAACGTCCATCGGCGATCTCTGAGCGGATAAGCTCAGGCTCAAGACCCTCCACAGCAGCAACGTGACGCATCTCCTCTGTGATGATGCCTATTCTTGCATAATGCATCTGCGTTACGTTGTCTTTACCGATGCGGGGTTTAATCCAGTTACTTCTCATATAGTGTTCCCTTATCTATGATAGTTTCACTCCTCCCATCCTTATATTCAAGGACAAGGGTAGGAGAAAAGAATACGTAGTCTTCATGGAAATTGGCGCTTGTCTTTCCGCCAAAGGTGGTGTTGTCGCCAAGTGCAATGTGTGTTGTACCGAGTATCTTCTCAGCCTCCAGGATATTGTCGGGTCTCGATGCCTTATCATTTGTCCCGATGCCGAGTTCTGCAATATTTGATGCCGTTGGGCTCACTTTGAAAATATTTTCAAGATACTTTACAAATTCATGGTCCCCGTCAACATTTACTACATTGCCTGCTTTAACGGTAAGGGTAACAGGCGGGGAAAGTTTTCTTGTTGTGGACCATTCCAATACCATGACCCCTTCAGACGTCCCTTCTAAAGGGGCAACGTATACCTCGCCGGCAGGCAGGTTCCCGAAGCTTCCCTTTCCGGTTATAATCCCTGTGTCAGCAAATCCACCCCTGCCGCTTACACTCAATCGTAAGTCTGTACCGAGTGGACATTTCATGATAACTGATTCTGCATCTGTGATAAGGCCGGCGATCTTTTCTGTACGTTTTTTGACGATATTCCAGTCAACATCCATCGGGCCGGCAAACATGTCAGGATCAAACATAGGCATGCTTGCGTAACGTGCCCCGCTTATCTTTGTCAGGAGATGCCTGAATCTTGTATGGCTGGTTGAGAAATTAGCCATACCAATAACAACATTAACCATATCATCCTTATATGGAGATAATATTTCGAATGCCTTTTCAATATCACCGTCAATCGCCTTTTTTGCTATCAATCGTTCAAGTATGCCGCTGGTTCGTAATTCCTTAACTGCCTTGTTACCAAATGCCATCAGCCAGACAGGTTCAGGCGGTTCATATCCATTATTGGGAAGTGAATCGTATTTGTAGAATTGTGTTGATGTGAGTTTAGCAGAAAGTTCAGCCACACGTTCAGCGGCATTTTCAAGGCGGCGGCATCTGTCCATTTCCTTAGGAACAAGACGCCCCTCCTGCATATGGTCGGTAAATACGAGCACACTTTCACCTTTATGAATGCCCATATTGATGCTGAAGAGTTTTTCTATAGCCTTATCCATTATACATTTATTTCTGCACGTAAAAGGGGACGGTTCTGTTTATTTGTAAAGAAATTAACGCAAACAAACAGAACCGTCCCCTTTTAATCTGGCTTTATACTGAGATTACTTCTTCTATCTCAGGGATCATTGCCTTAAGTTGTCTTTCTACACCCAGTTTCAGCGTATATGTGGAGCTTGGGCAGCCGGAACATGCGCCTACCAGGCGAACTTTTACAGTAGCCCCTTCAATACCCACAAGTTGTATGTCCCCGCCGTCTCGCTGAAGGGCAGGCCGTATCATGGCAAGGACTTCCTCTACCCTTGTCTGATCAATTGTTGTCTCCATTAAATTACCTCCTCCTATGTTTTGCTATTTTGTTTATAATACAGTAACATGTAGTAATTTGCAACTGCAAATAATCCCCCAATTTACCCTTGTTAAAGGGGGTAATGGGGGATTTTGATTAATAAAACAGTGAACCAGGTTGCCAAGATCTTTCTAAACTGGTAGAGAAAGCATAGATACATCATGTCCTCCGGCAAATACACAGATCTTCTGAAAAATTTCGGTTTCCAATCGTTCCTCTGGACTCAATTCCTCGGTGCCTTCAATGATAACATCTACAAGATGGTTGTTTCTCTGTTTGCTGTTGAAGCTGCGACAAGAGGAGGTAATGGAGGGAGTGCCTACCTCTCACTTGCAGGGGCTGTGTTCATTCTTCCATTTATCCTGTTTTCCGGTTACGCAGGACATATAGCAGATGTATTCAGTAAGCGCAGTGTACTTATTGTTACCAAGAGTTTTGAGATTGTTGCCATGGGGTTGGCGCTCTTTGCATTATGGTCAGGCCGTATTGACTTTATGCTTGTTGTCTTGTTCCTGATGGCGCTGCAGTCAACCTTTTTCAGTCCTGCCAAGTATGGGATTATCCCTGAAATGCTTCCGGACAAAGAACTTTCGAGGGCCAACGGCCTGCTGGAGATGAGTACATTCCTTGCGATTATTATGGGGACTGCCATAGGAGGGATGATCTTCGGTATTTGGAAAGACAGCATTGGATGGATTGGTATTCTTGTCATAGTTACAGCATTTACAGGCATCTGTACCAGTTTTGGTATCCCGAGGGTTCCTTCGTCAGGAGCAAAAAATGCCTTTCGCATTAGCCCGTGGGGAGAGATATCTATTGGCCTTAGTCGTCTGTACCATAATAAACTCCTCTTTATGACAGTGATTGGGATCTCATATCTCTGGTTCATCGGCGCGCTCCTGCAGATGGATATACTTCTTATTGGTAAAGAGATTATGAGACTTGATGATAAGTGGATTGGTATACTCGTAACATTCCTCGCAATCGGTATGGGCGCGGGAAGTATTCTTGCAGGCAGGCTCTCAGGCGACAGGATAGAGGCCGGTCTTGTTCCACTTGGTTCACTAGGTATGGGATTATTCGCGATCCTTCTCTCTTTTTCTCTCTCATCATTTGCCATGTCAGCAGTTTGCCTTATATTCCTGGGATTCTCCGGAGGTGTGTTTGTCGTCCCCCTTAATGCATTGCTCCAGCAGAAAAGCGGTCCACAGGAAAAGGGCCGCATGATCGCGGCTAATAATCTTGTAAATACCCTTGGAGTTCTTATGGCTTCAGGTATCCTGTGGTTATTAAGGGATCTGATCGGCATAGGCGCTGACTGGATTGCACTTATTGCCGGCGTCTTCTCTTTTGCAATAACAGCGATAATAATCGGTGAGCTTCCTGATTTCCTGATCCGTTTTTTGCTCTATATACTCACACATACTGTCTACAGGATACGGATTGTCGGGGAAGAAAATATTCCCGTAAGGGGACCAGCCATTCTGGTAAGCAACCACGTATCGTTTGCAGACCCGTTTTTCATTGGAGCATCGGTTCCGGGGTTTATAAGGTTTATAATTGCGAGGGATTATTATGATATAGAATCGCTCCAGTGGTTTTTTCGTTTGATGAAGGCAATACCGCTGTCTCCCAATAACAGGAGAGATATTGTACGAGCGATTGAACAGGCCCGAAACGAGCTGATTAATGGAAATGTCGTCTGTATATTCGCAGAGGGTGAGATCAGCAGGACGGGCAATATTCGTCCATTTAAGAGGGGTCTCGAGAAGATTGCAGAGGGACTGGATGTCCCTGTTATTCCAGTTCATCTCGACAGGGTATGGGGGAGTATTTTCAGTTTCAGGGGGAGCAGATTCTTTTATAAGTTGCCTGAAGGCATATTCCGTACTGTTACAGTGTCTTTTGGCAAACCGCTTGCTTCAAATGCTACTGCTCGTGAAGTACGGCAGGCGACCACTGAGCTTGGAGCCGCAGCTGTCAAATATCGCAGGAACCGGCTTGATTTGCTTCACCTGCGATTCGTAAGAACTGCAAGAAATAATTGGGCCTCATTCTGCATGGCTGATTCAGACGGTGAGGAGCTTACGTATGGAAAGACCCTGACCGGAAGTCTGCTGCTTTCCCGTTTGATAAGAAGGCATTGCCGCGGAGTGTCTGCGGCAGGGATTATGCTGCCGGCATCTGTAGGTGGAGCGCTGGCGAATGTCGCTGCATTAATGGCTGGAAAGTCAGTGGTAAATCTGAATTACACAGCAGGCAAGGATGCTATTGCGTCATCCATCAGACAAAGCGGTATAAAAACAATCCTGACTTCGCGGTTGTTCCTGGAGAAGGCCGGGATGAAAGAGATGGAAGGAATGGTCTTTCTCGAAGACCTGATGGGAGGCGTATCAACGTTCAGAAAGATCTTCACAGCAGCGGTTGGCAGATTATTCCCTTTAAGGTTCCTTAACATATACATCAATCATGGTAAATCAATGCCCGATGATCTTGCATATTTAATATTTGCAGGCGGCAATACTGGGATTCCTAAAGGGATCATGCTGTCTCATCATAATATCATCTCAAATATTGAAGGTATTGACCAGGTTTTCAATCTGACTAAAGAAGATCGCCTGATAGGTGTTTTGCCATTATTTCTTTCCATTGGTGTAACTGCTACGGTATGGTTCCCGCTTATTACAGGGTTTGGTGTGGCCTATCACTCAAATCCTATGGAGGCCGGTACTATTGGTGAAATGGTGTCAAGGCATAAGGCTACGATACTTATCAGTACTCCAGCTTATTGTTCTTCATATATTGACAAATGCACACGGGAGGAGTTTTCGACATTACGATATGCTGTGGTCGCGGGAGAGAAGCTGCATGAATCCATTGCAGTTGAGTTCAGAGAAAAATTTGGACTCGATTTATTGGAAGGGTATGGTTCTACAGAGATGGGGCCGGTTGTTTCGGTTAATACACCTGATATAGTACATGGAGATATAAGTCAAACAGGCAACAAACCAGGAACTGCCGGACATCCCCTGCCGGGAGTTGCAGTAAAGGTGGTTGATGTTGATACCGGCGCAGATCTCCCGTCTGGTAAAGAGGGGATATTGCTTGTTAAAGGGCCGGGACAGATGATGGGCTACCTGGGGCAGGGCATTAAGGCGGACCGCAGAGCAGGATATAGAGAAGAGGAAATGAGAGACGGTTGGTACGTTACCGGTGATATAGCCGTTATAGACTCTGATGGTTTTATTACCATAAAAAACAGTATACAACGTTCAGCAAAATAGAGATAGATGATCCGGCATATCGAAGCAGGTAGACAATCAAACAGGCAGTTAGGAATGCCGTGTCATACCGCGACTTTAACAACAATCTTTGTAACCTGGGATGGTGAACCTGCGGCTAACTTAGGCGCATGACTATCTTCCGGGTAGAGTATTGCCAATTGCCCTGCCTGAAGATAGACAGGTGTTATTTCCCCCTTCGGAACTATACCAAAGCAGATGTCTTGCTCAGAGTTATATAACTCTGTAACCACCATTCGTCCGGCCGGGGCCCAGCCTATAATCTCCTCTCCGGATACGATATATTGAATATCCATAAATGCCCTATGGTATTCAAATCTGGGGATGTCTGCAATTATGGTCTCATAACGCTGGACAAGGGCAAACACATGTTGTCCGTCTATGTTCACCCTGCCGTCAGCGAGGTCATGAATGTCCGGTTCTTGCAGAAAATCAATTGCCATTTTAAGAGCTGATGACATTGAAATCTGATGAGCGATATGCCTGATATCTGTAACGATCATATCATAATCCCCGCATTTATCAGTCTCTGTTATTTACAACTCCCTCTCCTCTTATTTAGTATATAATGATGATGTAAAAAGGTGAAGGCATATTAATAGCTGCAGGACAAAGGCAGGACTCGCGCGATGTTGGAAAAGATAAACAGTATTAAATCACACATAGCCCATTCATCTTCTATAGCAGTGCTTACAGGTGCAGGTATTTCTGCTGATAGCGGTGTCCCAACATTTCGTGGTAAGGATGGACTCTGGCGTAACTTCAGGGCCGAAGACCTTGCCACACCACAGGCGTTCAGGGACAATCCGCGGCTTGTATGGGAGTGGTACAATTGGCGCAGGGAGATTATTTCATCGAAGTATCCCAATCCTGCGCATTATGCCCTTGCTGAAATGGAAAAAAGGGCAAAGGGATTTACCCTGATCACGCAGAATGTTGACGGCCTGCATGGCAAGGCAGGTTCAGCCAATATTATTGAGATGCATGGAAACATATGGAGGACAAGGTGTACTGTCTGTGAGGACTTGTCAGACAATTACGATGTGCCGATTGAAATATTGCCTCACTGTATTCATTGCCAGGGACTCCTGCGTCCACATATAGTCTGGTTTGGAGAATCCCTGAATCCAGACGATATTGACCGCAGTATGGATGCCCTGCACTCATGTGAGATACTTCTTGTTATCGGCACATCAGGGGTTGTTCGGCCAGCCGCATCATTTGCATATGCCGCCAGGAGCTCAGGTGCGTACATAGTTGAGATAAATCCTGAAAAAACTCCGAATTCATCTTTTGCAGATGAAGTCCTTGCCGGCCGTGCCTCAGAGGTTCTGCCCGGGTTAATATGATGCCCACGTACATTGACAGTGCCGGTGCAGTCTAGTAATATTACGCAGTATCCATAGCATAATCTCATCTTTGAAGAGTCACGTCATTAGTAATAAATTCAATGAGGTTAGACATAAAGACTTTAATAGTTGTGCCGGTTCTTTCACAGGCGCTTGTCATGATAGATCAGAAATCGTTATAGAAAATAAAGTACAGGGGGATTTAGCATGGGAATGATAAAACGCTGCATGTATGCCGGGTTTATCGTTGTTATTCTGGGAATGCCTTGTATATCCGGTTGTGCAAAAAAGTTGCCGACGGAGGTTATATCTCCCGGATGGATAACTCATGGGAGCGTTGTATTTAAAGATTCAGAAAAAAAAGTCTTATATGGTGTTGGTTCTGTAAATGGTATTAAAAATAAATCCATTGCCAGGACAACGGCAGAGAACATGGCACGTGTTGAGATCGGTAAGGTATTCGAGACCTATACCGCTTCTATCATTCGTAATTATATGGAGTCTACTACTGTCGGAACAACAGGTACCGAAAGCGAGGCTGCATCCGGGGGACTGTACATCGAACATGCTGTAAAGACCTTTTCTGCAGTAACTCTCAGTGGCGTAATGATTATTGACCACTGGAAAGACCCCTCAAATGGGACTATGTACGCCCTTGCGAGACTGGACATTAATAATTTCAAGAAAAGTTTGGATAAGGCGAAAGAGCTTAATCGCGATCTTCGCGACTTCGTGCGTAAGAATGCTGATAAGGCATTTGATCAGCTCGAAGCAGAAGAGATGAAGAAGTAGTGCGGCAATAGCGCAAACAGATATTGCTACTGAACCAAGTCAGCTACTCAAATACCTAATGTATGGCGGTGACTAAAAATGGCAACTATTTATGTTGCCAAATAGTTTTGATTTAAACCCAACGCGGTATTGTGAACAAGGATTCTGGGACCATCCTTAAAAAGCATTTCTATCTTATTAGTTTGAATCAATGATAAAACTATTCCGACCCCGAACTTGAAATGTTCAATAATCTCATCTTTTTTATAATTTCCATCCATACTATAAATCTTAACCCTGGTTAGATCATAATCTGATAACCTGGACATGTAATCGTTGTAATTTGCCTCCTGAGTCTTAACTTTACGGGCAGGGCTTTTTGATTTTGCCGATTTTGGTTTGCTTATGCCGGATTGTTTTGCCCGAAACTTGTGTGCACTGTTGCAAGTGTTACATTTGACTTTTACCGGCAAATTGTTAGCCATAGCCATTATTGTGTGGGCTAATACCAGTTTACATTTTGTGCACCATCCATCAACATTTCCACTGACCGAATAATCATTGCTCATAGGTGTATCCTTCCTGTTTAATTACAGACCGGGGTTAAGAGTTATACATCTGATATGATTTCAACTGACATCATATCACATAATACAGGATTTTCCTAACTAAAATAAAATGAACCGTTGACAATGGTTAGTCTATGTGCTTAAAATCGTCAAATCCATTCTTATTGCAGAGGTCTTTACTACGTCCATAAATGAAGAGGTTAAGCACATTTTTCATATTAATATTAATTTCTCCCATGATTTTCGCCTGCGCCACTGCTAAGAAAGACATAGCAACCGCCCCAAACATGAAGTTTGCCGAAGCAACCCTGACAAGGAGGCTGTATGTAAAAGACACCACTGCAGTGCCAATAGAACCGACCCTTACATTTTCTACAGAAGACACAGAGGCTATCTCATACGTCAAGTTTAAGAACCTGACAGGTGAGCACAGACTCAGGTGGGAATGGGTCGGCCCCAAAGGAGATATCTATACCTCCTCAGGTGATTATGTCATGAGCGCCTCAAAAGGGAGGTACAGGGAAGAAGTGGTTGCATGGCACAGGTTATCAATCCGGGGTGACAAGGCATCATACTCCCCGGGAGAGTGGCAGATCAGGGTTTATCTTGACGGCACCCTGATTATACAAAAGGGTTTTACAATACGGAATGAGAAGGCAGATGAGGTACGTTAAAAAGATATTTGCAGCAAGCATGATTCTGATAATAATAATCTTCAATTTTCCTAAATCATCCTTCTCCGGTGAAATAATCCTCTCTTCCCGGGACAATATTACAACCCACCTTCCTGAATCCGTTGGCACGCCTGAAAAGGACATGTCGGGTGAGACAGAGAAAGCAACATCAGGGAAAGGCGGCAATAAATGGCTGTGGGCAGTTGCCGGTATTGCAGCCATCGTCGGCATCGTAGCTGTCGCAGGGAGCGGAGGAGGAAGTGGCGGAGGAAATAACGGAGGCGGCACTGGCAGTATTAACGTGAGCTGGTAATAATACATGACCTTGAGAATTGTGCTAATGAAAGAACCTTTAACAAAGTGAAGTTTAAAATAATCCCATATTATATCATCCTGTTAATCTTCCTGACCGCCTGCGGCAGCAATCAATATCCATCATCTGACACCGGTTCCATCTCTTTCAAATTACAACTTTCACGCCCTGTAACTATGTCTCGTGCTGCAGCAGCGACATCTGTCAATATCTGCATGGACTACGGTATAACACACATTAATGTAAGGGTGGTAAATAAGTCAGGGGTGGAGATAGCCGCGGGAGACTGGTCATGTGAACTCCACGCCGGTATTATTCAAAACGTTCCGGCCGGAGCTGACTATACCATAAGAATAACGGGGACCGTCACTGGAATTCCAAATGCCTGGAGAGGCGAAAAAAGTGGTATAAGTGTTATGTCAGGAGTGGAAACGTCTGCAGGTTTGATATCAATGACGTACATCGGAGATGATAATACACCGCCGTTTGTAGACTCAACTAATCCAAAGCCAGAAGCAACTGGTGTCCCTGCAACCAGTACAATAATCGCTGCATTCAGCGAAAAGATGGCTGCATCATCTATTAATGACTCGACATTTAGACTTAATAATGGCGCAACTACCGTGAACGGTTCTGTGGTTTACGACTCAACTAGAGGGCGTGCAGAGTTTCATCCTTCAGGCATTCTCTCTTACTCAACCACTTACACCGCAACTCTAACAACGGATATTGAAGATATGGCAGGCAAAAAGATGGCGTCAGTCTACGAATGGCGGTTTACAACTGAGGACCAGCCTTTACCAGGCACGATACCTGAGGCGCCTGCCGGTTTAATTGCGGCTTCAGGTAACAGCCAGATCAAGATTGCCTGGGATGCAGTGCCGGCAGCTTCATTTTACAACGTCTACCGGGCTGAAAACACGGGGGTTACGAAGACTACAGGCACAAAGATATCTGGAATTACATCGCCCTCATACACAAACACAAATCTTATTAATGGGAAAAACTATTTTTACGTAGTGACAGCAGGCAATGGTTTCGGAGAGAGTCCTGAGTCTGTCGAGGTTGCTTCAGCGCCAGTATTAATTGATACAAATCCACCTTCAGGTTCTGTCATCATTAACGATAAAGCTTTTTTTACTGCCTCAACAGACGTTAATCTGTTGCTTTTATCAACTTCTCCTGTAGGCATTTCCCAAATGTGCATAAGTAACACACCAGCATGTTCATCATGGGAGCCTTACACGTCCTCAAGGTTATGGATACTTCCGCCAGGAGACGGTTTTAAGGTCGTCTTCGCATGGTTCGAAGAAAGCAATGGCAACAGGACAAGTTTTTTCGTAGATGATATATTACTTGATTCTACACCTCCGGTTGATGGTATGTTAACTGTTACGGCAGGGGTCGGGCAGTCCTCATTAAGCTGGAGCGGTTTCGCCGATGTCACCAGCGGGATAGGTGTATATAAGCTTGTATATAGCACCAACGGTATACCAGATTCGTGCTCGAGCGGGACTCAAATTTATTCAGGCCCTGAAACATCATATATCCATTCAGGATTGATCAGCGGGACAACATACTATTACCGCGTATGTGCAGTTGATAATGCCGGGAATGTATCTGCCGGGGTATTTTGAAATGCTTCTCCCACTTTTTCGAAGGGGAGCAGGTGGTTATTTTGCCCTTCTTACAGATTTTATTACAACGGTCTCCACAGGGACATCGCCGAATCCCATCTTAGTGCCTGTCTTTACACCCTTTATTTTGTCAACCACATCCATTCCTTCCAGTACCTTGCCGAACACCGCGTAACCGAAACCCTGAGGCGATGTATCCCGGTGATCCAGGAAGTCGTTATCTACGACATTTATAAAGAATTGGGCCGTTGCGCTGTCTACTACCATTGTCCTTGCCATGGAGATGGTACCCCTCTTATTCTTTAAACCGTTGCCGGCCTCATTTTTTATTTGTGCCTTTGTTGGCTTCTGCTGCATATCCGGAGTAAATCCGCCACCCTGGATCATGAAATTTGATATGACACGGTGAAATATCGTCCCGTCGTAGAACTTGTCATCCACATATGACAGAAAATTATTTACGCTTACCGGTGCATTTTTCTGGTCTAACTCAATCTTGATGTTCCCAGCTGATGTCTCCATCAGTACAACCGGGTTCCTGTCCTCTGCATCAGCTTCTCCGGATACTACCATCATGACCATTGATGCTGCAATAATTAAACTTAAGATAGAAAACTGCATATACTTCTCCTTTCATATTAAAGATTGTTTATATCATAGCGCCGGCAGAAAATGCAAGTGCATACGGGAGCATTGACTGTGATGTCAGAACTATTGCCGCTCAAAATGCAACACTTACAGGAAATATTAAAATGGTTCCTTATAATCTGTCATAAGAAATAATACAATCAACCCGCATATCAGTATTACAGCATTCAGGGCAACCGACTTCCTGTGAAGGACTTTAAATTCCTTCTTAAGGGTTTCTCTTCTGACGGTGTCTTCTTCAGCCCTGATCTGGAGCCTCACTTCTCTGGCCCTTGAAGCCTCAACAAGCCCAAGATAGAGTGTCAGGACAGTCATCAGGATCAGGAGTCCGATCTTGCCCCATGGAAACAGATGCTCTTTAAATGACAACAAGATTACAGTTGCGAGGGCAGTGCCGCCACATAAATAACCCATTATCCAGTATTTGGGAAATATTTCGCCGAGAACATCACCGGCGCTTTCTCTTGGTAACACCTTGAATATACTTGGGGCGCCTATAACGACAAGGAAAATCATTCCCCCGATCCATACTACCAACGACAGCAGATGCAGAAATCTTAATAAAATAATCATAGCTTTAAGATAACTTTAATAGTTCAACTGCCTGCTTATGCAGTTTCTTGTTCGCAGCCGCTATGAGCGGTACTGTACGTTCGAGCCCTGCATTAATCCGGTTGATATCTCCTCCGTCCATATCTGTAATAATGCCGCCTGCTTCCTGAAGTATGAGCATTCCAGCAGCGAAATCGAAACTTCTTGCCGGTGTGGCGACAAGCAGGAGATCAATAGCATCATTTGCCATAATAGCAAGGTCAAGGGCTGTGGCCCCGAGACACCTCACCTTCATTGCAGATCTGAGTACCGGGAGTATCCTGTCAATGTCCTTCCTTGGAACAGAAGCCTCATACGCTACCATCTCCAACCCTTCACTGCCTCGACATTCAATCCTTTTCCCATTGTACCAGGCGCCCTCACCCTTTATAGCCCAGTATTCTTTGCCTGATGACACATCCAGGACATATCCGGCAACAAGGTCCTCGAGCCTTTTCCCATTAAGGACTGCAATAGAAACGGCATAGTAGGGCACACCTCTTTTTGCATTATTGCTTCCGTCAATAGGGTCAACCAGTATGACTATGTTACTGTCTTCTCCGTATTGTTTAATGCCGCATTCTTCGGATATCAGGGTAAACCCGGGTCCTTTAACGCATGTCTTTTCCAATTTCTCTATTATAGTTTTTTCTGCTGTTTCATCAATAAGAAATGTATGATCGCCGCTTGCACCGCGCCCGAGACTGACTGAGGCATCTGCACTGCCGGCTATTTGGGGAATTCTCTCAAGAAGGCATTTGCCGATTTCCTGCAAGACATCTATCCACTGCTTTGGAGATAACTGCATGAATTCATAATAGCAGAGTTTAACCAATATTGACAGATTTACAATAAAACTGCGGCGTCAATGACTCGGTAGACTTCCTCCTCAGTAGTTATGCCCTGCCTCACTTTAGCCGTTGCATCGTTAAATAGATTCATCATCCCGGATTCTGCTGCCGCCTTTCGAACTGACGTTTCTGTGCCACCTGATACTATGTGTTCCCTTACGGCAGGTGTGATGGTAAATATTTCAAAGATGCCGGTTCTTCCAAGAAAGCCTGTCCTGTTGCAGTAATAGCATGCGGCCTGCGTATTACCGTCTCTGCCGCAATGCGGGCATAATTTCCTGACCAGCCGCTGAGCAACAATGCCGATAATAGTGGATGCCATAATATGTCCCGGTATACCTATATCACTGAGCCTTGTAATCGCTGACACGGAATCGTTCGTATGAAGTGTGCTTAGTACGAGATGTCCTGTCATGGCCGCCCTGAAAGCAATGGCAGCAGTTTCTTCGTCGCGGATCTCGCCTATCAATATAACGTCAGGGTCCTGGCGTAAGATGGATCTCAGGCTTCTGGCAAATGTCAGGCCGATATCCGACCTGGCATGTACCTGATTAATGCCGGGTATCTTATATTCAACGGGGTCCTCCACTGTAACAATATTGAGCATGCCGGACTTAATCCTGTTTATGATTGCGTAAAGGGTTGTTGTTTTACCGCTTCCGGTTGGGCCGGTTACCAGGATAATCCCTTTCTTTCTATTAATCAGACTCTGAATCGTGCTGTATTCATGTTGAGATAAGCCAAGGTTCTCTAACGATACTGTAGTCTGCGTGTTATCAAGGATTCTAATTACCGTCTTTTCACCACCGGTTACCGGAAGTGTTGAAATCCGAACATCAATCTCCCTTTCCAGAAGCCTTAATCTGAAACCCCCGTCCTGAGGAAGCCTCCTCTCTGCGATGTTTAATCGTGCGAGGATCTTAAGGCGTGATGTCAATGGACCATGAATCCCTGAATGAATCCGTGTCTTCTCCAGCAGGGCTCCGTCAATCCTGTACCGTATAGCAACAGAATCTCCGGAAGGCTCTATATGTATGTCACTGGCCCTGTTTTCAACGGCCTCTGAAAGAAGCATGTTTACCAGTCTGATAATCGGTGCGGATTTGCCGCCGGTTTCCGGCGCCGGGATATTTCCTGAGGGCGATGCCAATCCTTTAAACTCTGAGACGGATGATTCGAACCTGTAGTGATATCTGATGGCTTCGGTTATTGCAGACCTTGACCCTATAAGGGTTTTTATCTTCATTCCACTGAAGAATTCAATCTCTTTGACAGCGTCCATGTCCAGGGGATCAGGTGTAATTATGTGGAGGGTCTTGTCCTTTATGCATACCGGCAGTACGGAATGCCGCTTTGCCAAATCTTCAGGAACGAGCAAGAGAACATCAGGCATGACAGCGAGATTACGCACATCATAATATTTAAGCCCATGCTGTATTGAGAGTGTTTTTGCTATGTCATCCTCGGATGCCAGTCCTTTGCAAATGAGAATTTCTCCGAATCTCAAGTGAGCGCCATTTTGTTCGGCGAGTACCTTATCTATGGAGTCAATGCTTATTATCCCGACCTGTTCAAGCAGTTCTCCGATCCTTTTATAAGCCCCCATTGCAATATCCTCCAATCGCTTTTTTAATATTTATAAATTCTGAGAATAGTATTGATGTCACCCTGTCTGAGGAAACTTTCTTTAAGAGAGTGTCGTAGTAAGTTATGACATCATTTCTTCCATTACTTGATTTCACTATTATTGCTCCATCCAAATCAGTGCGGTAAATAGCCGTACCAGCCCTCTTGTATAAAGAAATTGCTTCAGCAGAGGGATGGTGGTATGAGTTCTGATATCCGGCCGATATAACTGCAATGTCCGGTCTTACGTATGATATAAAATTGCTGTCTACGGAACCCCGTGCCCCGTGATGGGGGACCTTAATTATATTGCTCCTGAGAATCGTCCTGCCTGCATCCATTTTTCTGATCTGTTCTTTCTCAATGTCCCCTGTTAATAAAATAGAGTTGTCGTTACATGTAATCTTCATAACAACAGAGAGATCATTAATCAATCTGGAATTTTCAGTCTGAAAACCTGAAATGTCTGGAGGAGGATTAAGAATCTGTACACTGCATCCCCCTATTGTTTTCTGCTCCATATTATTATTTACCTTCAGATGTCTTATCCCCTTTTCCCTGATTCTCCTGTCAAATAAATATGTTGCAGGGCTGGTTATTCCATTGCTCCAGACCTCACTGACGTGAAATTGATCCAGTAAGTATATTAGCCCTCCAACATGGTCTCTCTGTGGGTGTGAAAGTACCATGTAATCAATACTTCGTATTCCCTTGTTCCAGAGATATGGAGCAACCACCGCTCTGCCTATATCGAATGTGTCACTGAAGGTTCCTCCGCCATCTACTACCATAAACTTCCGGCCTGGAAACTCTATAATGGCCGAGTCTCCCTGCCCGACATCAAGGAATGTAACGCGCATCATTTCTTTATCGGGTTTGCTGAACATCCGCCCGGCTATTAAAACGGCAATTAGAAATAGTGAGATTAATAACGTGATCTTTGCCCATCTTTGTTTCAGGTAGAAGAGTGAAATAAGGAGCAGATAAGAAAAAAAGATGAAGATGATGTCAGGTGAAGGGGTATGTATGACAGAAAAGGGGAGGCCTGCAAATATGTCTGTCATCTTCAGGAAAAGGGTCAGAAGGATTTCGTTAAATTTTGCAAGCGGGATTACATCAACATTCAGGATCAGTCCAAGACAGCTGGTAAAAAGGCCAATGGGTA
Organism: Nitrospirota bacterium; assembly: GCA_020846775.1. NCBI lineage: Bacteria > Pseudomonadati > Nitrospirota > Nitrospirota bacterium. Next base: position 7,987 of record JADLDG010000034.1, on the reverse strand, counting down.
CAATAGTAAATCCAGCATACGGTATTATTATCATGTTTGACAGAAGACCAGCCCAGGTTATCTGATTGAAATAATGTGTGACTATAGGTGTTGTAGAGACAGTGGCGCTGAATGTAAGCAGCAGTAGAAGCATTAACTTCCTCTGCCATACCTTATGCCATTTTGTGATAACCTTTCCATCGCCTGTGTCATTGTATCTGCTGACAGTTATAATCATGGATAAGACTGCGGTGTATGATAATTGGAACGATATATCAAATAATCCCTGCGGATCCCAGATTAGGACAAGCAAGGCTGCCATTGCCAATGTGCATACCGGGTCGTCATCTCTTTCAATGAGGATGGCCAGCAAGAAGACAATCGCCATGATCAGGGATCTTATTGTGGCAGTTTCTCCTCCTGATAGAACCGAATAAAAGATTATCGGGGGTATCGTTGCAATTGCCGATATCTTTGACGGGGTTGTATATAAGGTCATTCGCAGGAATAAACTGTGAGGTAAATGGGTGAATAAGCATCTGGTGAGGAAAAAGGCAAGGAATGTAACGAAACCCAGATGAGAACCTGAAATGGAGAGTATGTGGGTGACTCCTGCCGCTGTAAATTTATCCCTCAACTCAGGGGTCAGGTCACCGGTTGCCCCGATTATCATTGCCTGAAGTACAGCGGATGACTGGAATGAAAGCCCATGGATGATGGACAGGCGGATTTCCTCTCTCCACCGGTATATCTTTTTCATAATCGGGTTACCGGCTTCTCCGGTTATGATAATCGCCTCTTTTTTGCCAGAGCTTGCCCCTGCCCTGATACCTTTACGAGACACATAATTTGCATAATCAAACATGCATGGATTCTTAAAACCGCGGATATTTTTAAGTCTTCCTGTGAATCTTATTTCATTGCCATAGTCCAGCTCTGTTTCAGGGTCATAAATTGTGAGTCTGATCATTCCGCTTGCAGGCACTTCGTGATTCTCCTTTCGTATCGTCGCTGACTTCAGGGTTGCCACAACTCTTTGTGAATAATGTGTTGCAGGCTCGGATACTGTTCCAGTAATGGTCATTTTTTCACCACTTGCAAAATTAGAAATGTCGTTGGCAGGGATTCTTTCCATGTAAATCGTATATGAGAAACCAAAAGAAATTGCCGTCACCATAATTAGTATGGGGACAAGAAGTGGTTTCCCCCTGTATCTGTTGATGCCGGAGATGGTTATAAGAACCAGGACGGTAATTGTCATTGTGCTGATTGGGAAATAATGGAACAGGTCAGCGGTGGCAATGCCATAGATATAGAAAAGTGTAATGATAACGAGCGGCTGTCGCATGAATATACCTTCAAAATAGTTCGTATGGAACTTACAATTAATTGATTTGTTTAACGGGTCCATCAAATGTCAGGCAAATGTCAGGCAAATGTCAGGCATGTAATAATGATGGTCCGGGAAAGGACTTTTTTTGCAGGTCTATAAAATTAAATATAGTCTATGAAAAGTCATTGTCAAGGGACTAAAATGGAGTCATAAAATGGCTAAAACGCTGTAAAAAAAATATTGACACATCTGCCTTTATTAAATATACTTAAATTCCCTTGGCTCTTAAGGTTAAGGGGGTGCAGTATCAGGTATTTGACAACATAAATTCCCCTCGTTATTTAAACCCGTATAAACTATTTTGTATAATTTAGAAAGGAGAATGAAATGGGAGCAAATCTTACCCAAAAAATCATACAGGAGCATTTGGTCTCCGGCAGTATGGAGGCTGGCAAGTCAATATCTGTCAGGATTGATCAGACGTTGACCCAGGACGCAACAGGTACAATGGCATATCTTCAGTTTGAGGCTATGGGTGTACCAAGGGTAAAGACAAAGCTGTCGGTAAGTTATGTTGACCATAACACATTACAGCAGGATTATATGAACCCTGATGATCACCTGTTTCTCCAGAGCATAGCTGCAAAACACGGGATTTACTTCTCCCGTCCTGGTAATGGTATCTGTCACCAGATTCACATGGAACGTTTCGGAGTTCCTGGAACGACCCTGTTAGGCTCGGACAGCCATACCCCTACCGGAGGAGGTGTCGGGCAGATTGCGATAGGTGCGGGTGGTCTTGACGTGGCATTCGCTATGGCGGGGAAGCCGTTTGGCCTGAAGATGCCTGAAGTTGTAAATGTTCGGCTTACAGGGAAATTGCCTGAATGGGTTTCCGCCAAGGATGTAATCCTTGAGCTATTAAGGCGTGTTGGTGTAAAAGGCGGGGTTGGGAAGGTCTTTGAATATTCCGGGCCGGGAGTCGCGACACTTGCTGTTCCTGAACGTGCCACGATTACTAATATGGGCGCTGAAACCGGTGCAACCACGTCAGTGTTTCCAAGTGATGAGGTGACTAAGGCATGGCTTGAGAGTCAGGGTCGCGGTGATCAGTATGTAGCTCTGTCTGCTGATAAGGATGCTGTTTACAGCGATACTATAGAAATTGACCTGTCGTCATTAGTCCCGCTGCTGGCTGTTGATCCAAGTCCGGGAGATGTAAAAACAGTAGAAGAACTTGCCGGTATGAAAGTTGACCAGGTTGCCGTCGGCAGTTGTACCAATAGTTCTTTCCGTGATCTGGCAATATTTGCAGAGATACTAAATGGTAAGGTCGTAAATCCTAATGTCTCAGTTACAGTTTCTCCCGGATCCCGTGCTGTTTATCAACAGATTGAGAAGTCAGGGCATTTATCCATGCTCATTGCAGCCGGGGTCAGGATACTGGAGGCAACTTGCGGCCCATGTATAGGGCAGGGCGGTGCGCCGCCAAGTGGTGGAGTGACTGTCAGGACCTTTAACAGAAATTTCGCCGGTAGAACAGGTACGAAGTCGGCTAAGGCATATTTGGTTAGTCCTGAGGTTGCAGGGGCATGCGCATTAACAGCCGTAATGACAGATCCCAGGACTCTGGGAAAGGCCCCTGTGATTAAAATAACATCTCCGGTTATAGATGACAGGATGATTATCCCTCCATATACTGAAGAAGCTGCAAAACAGGTGAAGATTATTCGTGGACCCAATATTGCCCCTCTTCCTGAATTCAGACCTCTGCCGGATAAAATCTCTGGTGAGGTGCTGCTCTATCTTGGAGACAATATAACAACTGATCATATTCAGCCTGCCGGAAAATACCTGCCGCTCAGGTCTAATGTTCCTGAGTACGCACGCAAGGCAACATTTGTGCAGGTTGACCCTACATTTGCGAGCCGTGCAGAGGCATTGCGTGACAGTGGAGGTTATGGATTTATTGTGGGGGGTGAAAACTACGGACAGGGTTCCAGTCGTGAACACGCAGGACTTTGCCCCATGTTTCTCGGGGTCAAGGCAGTAATTACAACCTCATTTGCCAGGATACATCTTGCAAACCTTATTAATTTTGGTATCCTTCCTCTTACATTTGCCAATCCTGAAGATTACGGAAAAATTAAGCAGGGAGATAAGGTCACGTTGAATACATCTGACATATCGTCTGAGCTGCTTACTCTGGTTGTAAATGGAGGAACAGAGATCAAACTTAAACCGGCATTTTCAGAGAAGGACATCCCTATGCTTAAGGCTGGTGGAGCCCTTGCCATGATTTAGAGGGCAAAGACCAGTACCAGCGGTTATCAATTGATGTACCTTTCTATGCATGTTGAATGGGGGACAAACTGCACAGCAGTTGTTCCCCATCTTTTTTGTGTAGTAATTACACAATTATTATGGAGGATACGATTTCTACACACTTTATAACATTTGTTTCCATTTCTACACGTACTCAACTCAACGAACCCTGACATCCGTCTCTGTCTATATTTTTGTATATTCTATAATATCAATAGGTTATAGAGTGCTGCCCAAACGTAACTGTTTTTCTTGATATGGCATACAAAATGCAAAATAATACCATATGCAACTAAGACTGGGGGATGAAGGTCATGAATGAAATTATCAGGACGTATATATTAAGTGTTGAAATGCATTTGCCGACTCAGGATACTTTGGCGATAATTGAAAAGATTGTCGGTGTGACTAAAGACGTGCCCTTTTATATTCAACCATTTTCCGGTAATGCCTGATGTAGATCGTTCACCGTATTTTTTAAGGAGATGAAAGTTTGGATGATCATATAGAAGAAACACTCAGTTTGAGTCCTCTATTTGTTACAATGACTGAAGATGAGAAGAACTCTCTAATTCAAAAAATAATTTCACACCTTGAATACAGTCCGGATAATGAAAAGACCACTTCTGACGCTGTCGACTTTAGTTCCTGATACACAGGATTTATTATCCCTCACATATATTGACTTCCATTTCAGATAAGAACGGGATATAATCTGTCATAAGATTATCGCTTTATCTCTGAGATTATGACTTCCAAAAAAGAATTTCTAAAAAACCTTCCGATGTTTTCTTCACTCTCGGATACAGACCTAACCGGAATATCCAACATGGCACAGGAGTTTATCTATAATAATGGTGAATATGTCTTCTATGAAGGAGACTCACCGGATTGGTTTTGTATAGTTAAAGAGGGGAATATTAAGGCAATAAAGCAGGCAGAAGATGGTAAAGAGATAATAATGCACATGTTCAAGGCCGGGGATACGTTTGGTGAGGTTGCAGTGTTTGACAGGAGGCCATACCCCGCATCTGCGCTTACCGTGGGAAAAACTACAGTTATTAAGTTTCACCATACTCACTGTTTTGAAATCCTTGAAACAATGCCTGAGGTTGCTGCCAAGTTCCTTCTGACTATGGGCAGGAAACAACGAGAGTTCGTAGAACGGATTGAGGCGGCTCTGACTGCCAGGGTAGAAAAAAGGATTGCAGCCACTCTTTTGAAACTTGCCAATATGACTGATAAAGACCGTGGGAAGAGTATTAATCTGCACCTGACTCGTAAGGATATAGCAAGTATGGTTGGAACCACAATAGAGACCACCATAAGGGTAATGAGCAGATTCCAGAAGGAGGGGGTCATAGAGACAGCAAAAAGTGGAATTACTATCCTCAAGCCTGACAGACTCCAGGAGATCATCGGACAAGAAAGTGATAATTAGTATGATATATATCATTGTGAATTATCAGTCTTACTGTTAAATTCTATAATACAAGGAGGTAATGAGATGCCGGGAATAACTAAAGAGATGACAGTCAATCAGGTGTTGAAACTCTACCCTAAGAGTGTCGGTATATTTACCACGTTTAACATAGATGCCTGTTGTGGCGGAAACAGAAGCCTTGAACAGGCAGCCAGGGAAGATAAGGCTGTCCTGGATGACTTAATGAAGGCTCTTGATCAATGTGTAATATAATAAGGAGGTAGAAAATGCAAACAGAAAAAAAGATTGTAGAACTTGACGTAAGGGTTATACCACCGAGGGATAAGCATCCACGGATATTTCAGACATTTGACAGCCTGAATCCGGGTGAAATATTACTGATTATTAATGATCATGACCCGGTGCCGCTTAAGTATCAGTTTGAGTTTGAGAGGCAGGGCAAATATGGATGGAAGTATATCGCGCAGGGGCCGGAGATATGGAAGGTGGAAATAGAAAAAAAACAATAGGAGATAATTAGAATGATAGAGAAACTGAAAAGTTTACCAAAGGAAAAGATTGTAGATCTGGATGTGCGACCTGAATTAGATGCCGGCAGGGACCCGTTCAACCTCATAATAAAGACACTTGGCAGTATGAGCGATGATCAGGTGTTACACCTGGTTATCGTTTTCGAACCGGTGCCATTGTATACAGTATTGCAGATGAAGGGCTATGATCACAAAACAGAACAGATAAATGGATTATGGCATATTTACTTTTACAAAGGCGAAACAGGGGCCCCGGCAGGCAAAATTGCCGGGAATGAAGAATCTGCCTCTGAAGAGCAAAAGACCATTGAGATTGACGTCCGGGGCCTCGAACCGCCGGAGCCTATGGTAAAGATACTTGAGCTGCTTCCACAGGTTGGTAAGAATTCCACCCTGCTCGTACATCATCACCGCGAACCTGTTATGCTTTATGACAAGCTCGAGCACCTTGGGTTTCAGGCATCTTCAGAAAAGATACAAGAGGGATATTACAAGGTCAGGATTACAAAGAAGGGGTAGGTAAATACGTTCATGAGTACTTCATTTCCAGGTAGTATAGCGACACCTTTTACACCGCCATTTAAGGTTGTGCGCCTCTACTTCATCATAGCTACAATAACCCTTATATTCTTAAATGGGCTTATGCTGTTGAGTTCAGGTTATATTTCCGGATTCCATTTTCAGCCTAAAATCCTGTCGTTTGCACATATAGCTGTTCTTGGATGGGCCACTCTGATTATAATGGGTGCAATGACGCAACTTGTGCCTGTAATACTTGAAACATCCCTCTTCAGCGTTTGGATTGCAAAATGGGGTCTGTGGTTTTATGTCCTGGCTGTCGTAACTATTGCAGGTCATTTCTGGTTCTTTGCTACGAAGGGAGGCGGGATGGCCTGGGCTGCAGGCATAGCCTTTTCCGCTATCCTCCTGTTCGTTATAAATGTTGCCCTGACCTTACGTAAGGTAAAGAGTATTAATATTACAATAGCCCATATTATTGCTGCGATAGTCTACCTGACCATCGTTGCCTCCATAGGTTTATTCCTTGGATTTAACCTGAGTATGCCCTTTATAAAGAGCAACCACCTGAACTACCTTGCTTTGCATGCGGCCATAGGATTCGGCGGGTGGTTTTCCATGATTATCATGGGGGTGTCATACAAACTCCTCCCAATGTTTACTCTATCATATTCATACAGGACCTGGCCTGGATGGACCGCATTCTCGCTGGTTAATCTTGGCATTATTGGTATTATTGTCGAGTTTCTTTCGCACAGACCTTTTTACAGCACACTGTTTATTTTAGCAGGTCTGATTATGTTCTCTTATCAGGTTGTGATCATAATGAAAGGCCGAATGAGAAAGGCGTTGGATATAGGTCTTCGCCACGCTATGTTATCGTATGCATATATACCATTAGCTGCTGTGCTTGGAGTCATTATCTCGTTAATTAATATATCTCCTGATATACGTCAGCGTATAATACTTATATATGGATTTACCGTGTTGTTTGGTTGTATTACATTATTGATGATCGGTATGATGTACAAGATTGTCCCATTCCTGGTCTGGTTTCACAAATACAGTGATAAGGTCGGAAAGGAAAAGGTGCCTCTTCTTAAAGACATGTTTTCCGAGAAGGTTGGCAACATCCAGTTCTGGCTTATAAATATTGGTGTTCCGAACGTAATCGTCGGTTTATACCTGGAGAATCAGATGATATTAGGAGTTGGCTTAACTATAACATTTGTTGCATCGCTTTTGTTTGGCTATAATATGCTGACGGTATTTACACGTAAATAGGACGGATATAAATGCTTTCTGAACAGCTTATATTAACCGCATTGAAACATGTCATTGACCCTGAAATAGGTATTAACATAGTTGACCTGGGACTTATTTACGATGTAAAGCTTGATAGTGGCGATGTAGTCATCAAGATGACCATGACCACAGCAGGATGTCCTCTACATGAAAGTATATCGAGAGGGGCAGAGGATGCTGTGAGACAGCTTGAAGGCGTATCAAACGTTAAGGTTGACCTGGTATGGGATCCTCCATGGACTCCTGAACGGATCAGCGACTGGGCCCGGAAGCAGCTCGGTTGGAAATAGTTTTTACTCATGATGTTTTCATAAGAAACCTTTCATTTCCCCCATTAAAAAAATAAAATAATGATTGAAACATGTAGCTTCTTTTGTTATTGTATTATCGTTATTAAAAAAAATATTTCCTGATCACTATTGGCAAAGAGGAGGAAGTCATGACAAGACAAGAAGCAAAGATTATGTGGACAAAGACAGATGAGGCGCCGGCTCTTGCTACGTATTCGCTGTTGCCTATAGTACAGGCATTTACGAAGGCAGCCGGGGTGGT
>JADLDG010000033.1 GCA_020846775.1 Nitrospirota bacterium | reverse complement strand
GTGGTCTGATAACCCATAACTGCAAACATGGAAATTACGGCATCAAATTTCCGGTGCAGGTCAATATCAGATATATCACCCTGAATGAATTCTATGGATTGTTTTTCTTTTTCAGCCTTCCTTATGCCTATATCAACCATCTCCTGCGACAGGTCAACTCCGGTGACATTGTAGCCGCGCCTTGAAAGTATCAGGGCATGCCCGCCGGTACCACAACCTAAATCAAGGATTGTTTTGACATTACTCCCAAACTTTTTGAAGACGGCCTCTATGAAATCACATTCCTTCTCATAATCCTTGCTCTGATAGAGGGAATCATATGCCTCTGCATAATCCTTTTTAAAGACGCTCATTATTTCTCCTCCTCCCTCACCTTGATGGGGAGGGGATTTTCGTGAGAGTATGGGGGGACAGATGTTTTTGTATGGCGCTCTCGATCACCCCGGAGAATATACTGCATACCCTGTCCCAGTTATATAACGTTACAACCCTGTTCCTGCCCTCTTTACCCATCTTTTTCCCAAGGTCTTTGTCCATGAGTATTTTCACTATTGCACCTGATAACTTTACCTTATCCCTCGGGTCCACCAGGATCCCTGAGACCCCATCCTCCACCTCTTCATCACACCCGATGCTCCGCACTACAGGTGTTTCGCATGCCATTGCCTCTAAAACCATAAGGCTTGCCGTTGTGCCGATGCTCTCAGGATGACCTGTAAATGCAACGAGGTCGGCATGAGACAGGTGTTCCGGCAGTTTATCATAGGGAACTGTTCCTATAAATTCCATATTCTTATCAACCCCAAGGGTCTTTGCCTTTTTTAAAAGGGCATCTCTCTCCTTCTTGTTTTCAACGGTATGCGTAATAACTACCTTAACATCCCTGACCTTATCCAGGATCAGGGGGAGGGCCTCGACAAGATATCCGGTCCCCTTCATCATGGTGTAATCCGTACTGTGCAGGATTATCTTCTCATTCCTTTTTACCTGAGATGACTGACCTGAAACAGGCCTGAAAAAATCTGCATCAACCCCCATATAGGTCTTTACGCCGTCTCTTCCATAAACCCTTCTGAGCCATTCTCCTGTAGAATGATTAAGGGTAGTAATAATGTCACTTTTCCGTGTCCCTGCGATGTCCGTTCCGGAATATAATGCGGCAAGTGTCTTTATAAGCAGGCGCTTTGGCAGTGTGAATCCATTAATCATATGGGTATCGTAGAAGAATGCGAAAGGTTCCCAGCAGTTCTGAATAGTCGGTTTGTTGAGTCCTGCTGCAACAACATTCATGGGGAACATCCCTGATATTACAACATCTGCGTCTTTAGTCTCCCTTCTTACACGTTTCTCATTTATCCACAGCATCAGGGGAAAGAAAAGCCAGTAGATCATGCTGGTACTTGTAAGGAGACCTGTTTCCCTTACCTCTATACCATACTGGCTGAACTCTTTTCTTATCTCAGGAGAGGCCCGCTCCACTATAACGTCCACATCACAGGATTCCTGCAATCTCCTTGTTACCTCAAGTACAAACCTCGTCCCACCAGTCCGAAACAACAAATGGGTATAAAGCCAGGCAACTTTAGTTTTTTTGTTCTGCTGCATCAGGCTCCGGGCAGGCTGCCGCCATTCAGGGTTTGAAAAGACTCCCTCATCAAACAACTTCATGGATTGCTTCGCTGCCTCGTTCCCCACAATTATAGAATACTAACGGATCAGCCTGTGATCCAGCTCAGTCCTTCTTCCACCATCTATCAGGGTATTTGGTCTTTAAGATCCTGTCGCCTTCACCCCTGCACTCAATGCCGATATCTTTCATATCCGCATCCACCATTATCATGACAAGTTCGGAGAAGGTGACTTTGGACTCCCATCCGAGGTCTCTTTTCGCCTTATCAGGACTGGCCCTCAGTGCATCAACCTCTGTCGGCCTGAAATACTTCGGGTCAATCTTTACATGCTCTTTTGAGTCAAGTCCTGCATAAGCAAATGCCTCTTCAACAAACTCTCTGACAGAGTGGGTTTCTCCTGTCCCCATGACGTAATCACAGGGCTTGTCATGCTGGATCATCAGATAGACAAGCTCCATATACTCAGGTGCAAAGCCCCAATCCCTTTTTGCATCCAGGTTGCCGAGATAGAGGTCTTTTTGTTTGCCGGCTTTTATGTTTGCTATGGCCCTCGTTATTTTTCTTGTGACAAAAATTTCTCCCCGCCTCGGTGACTCATGATTAAACAAAATACCATTTACCGCAAACAGATTGTATGCCTCCCTGTAATTGACGACCATCCAGTAGGCATAAACCTTTGCCGCTGCATACGGGCTTCTTGGATAAAACGGGGTAGCTTCAGACTGCGGAGGAGGCGCCGCCCCGAACATCTCACTGCTCGATGCCTGATAGAACTTTATGTTGTTTCCGCTTCGTCTTATAGCCTCCAGTAATCGAGTTGTTCCAAGACCCGTTACATCTCCGGTATATTCAGGCATATCAAAACTGACCTTCACATGGCTCTGCGCCCCAAGGTGATAGACCTCTTCAGGCTGGATATTGTATATGAGATTTGTAAGCTGTCCGGCATCGGAAAGGTCGCCATAGTGCAGAAACATCCTGGCTGAGGGGTCATGAGGGTCAACGTAAATATGGTCAATCCTTCCTGTATTAAATGTGCTTGCCCTTCGTATCAGTCCATGGACTTCATACCCCTTTGACAGAAGCAGCTCTGCCATGTAGGAGCCATCCTGCCCTGTGATACCTGTTACCAAAGCCTTTTTCATTTCCCCCCCCTTTTCATAAATATTTACATTGTCCTAACTATCTGCTGCTCATTGTAAAAAACAGATTCGATCCTCAGGTACATTGTACTGTCTCAGGTGTTCTATAACTTTCTCAACAGGGTCCTCTGAAGTGATGAGCAGCCGGTCAAACTTGATCTGTTTCAGTACATCAACCGGAAGGACTCTATAGCCGAGGAATTTTCTCCCGGCACCCTGATCATCAACAATAGCCACGAGATCCAGAGAACTGTCCTGAAGGGCCATCAATGCGATCTC
>JADLDG010000032.1 GCA_020846775.1 Nitrospirota bacterium | reverse complement strand
TGAGTCACTTCATCTCCCTTTTACCTCCGTTAAACCTATCGGAATACTCTTTCTAATTCTGACAGCAGGGTACCTGCTGCTGAGTATTTTAAAAAAGAAGCCTTTTAAAATCCGGAGTTTTGAATTTCCTATTCCTCGTCCAGGGCTTTCTATTTCACAGATAATTATATCATGTGTGGATTGGTCCATAGCGGGAAGTGTACTCTATTTCTTATTACCATCCTCAGAGGCACTATCATATCCCAATGTTCTTGGTATCTTTTTGCTGGCGCAGATTGCCGGTCTGGTTAGCCAGGTTCCCGGCGGCCTTGGGGTTTTTGACACAATTGTTTTAATTCTTCTCTCACGAACATTACCTTCATACTCTGTAGTTGGGTCACTTATTGTTTACAGGGGGATATATTACCTCCTGCCTCTCGGGGTTGCTACTGTGCTTCTCGGAGTCCACGAGTTTCTTCAGAAAAAGAAGGTAGTTGTACAGGTATCTTCAGTATTCGGGCAATGGATACCACGGCTTTTACCACATGCATTCGCATATATTACGTTTCTTGGTGGAGCAATTCTCCTTTTTTCAGGTTCAACCCCAACGGTTATCTGGCGTTATGAATGGCTTCAGGATATTCTGCCAATACCCGTCATCGAAGTTTCCCATTTTCTTGGCAGCGTTGTTGGTATGTGCCTTTTGATCATTGCCTGGGGGCTTCAGCGGAGGCTTGACGGTGCATATATTATTACGCTGTTTCTACTCTTTGCCGGAGTTGTATTTTCTTTGCTGAAAGGTGCTGATTATGAAGAGGCCGCTATATTAGCAGTGATGTGTTTCGCATTAATCCCATGTCGGAAACACTTTTACCGCAAGGCGTCTCTAACCAGTGAGAGATTTTCGCCTGGATGGGTCGGAGCTATAATTCTTATACTTATATGTTCTGTCTGGTTTGGGATGTTTTCATATAAACATGTTGAATACTCCAATGAACTCTGGTGGCGCATGACCCTTTCCGGAGATGTACCGCGATTTTTGCGGGCAACAATAGGAGCGATTGGGGCTGCCCTGGTTTTCGCAATGGTAAGGCTTCTAAGCCCTGCTCCGCCTGAACCCGAAGTTCTACTGATGGAAGATTTGGATACTGCAAGAAGTATAATCAGGAACTCACAGAATACTTTTGCTAATCTTGCTCTGCTCAGGGATAAATCGCTGCTCTTTAGTGAAAACAAGGAAGCATTTATAATGTATAGCGTTGAAGGGCGCAGCTGGGTGGCGCTGGGAGACCCTGTAGGTGAGGAGAAAGAAATGCCGGAGCTTATCTGGCATTTCAGGGAGATCTGTGACCGCCAAGATGGATGGACTGTATTTTATGAAGTTCAACAGAAAAACCTATCCCTGTACCTTGACCTTGGTCTCACCTTGCTCAAACTTGGAGAAGAAGGCCATGTCAGACTTGAATCATTTTCTCTTGACGGTGGCAACCGTAAAGACTTTCGACGAACTCATAACAAACTCACGAAGGATGGATTTACGTTTGAGATAATCAAGCAGGATGATGTTCCTTTGATATTACCAGAGATTAAGAAAATATCTGATGCATGGTTAGCTGAAAAAAATACCAGAGAGAAGGGTTTTTCCCTTGGGTTTTTTGATGAGGAATACCTGAAAGAATTTCCGGCGGCAATAGTCAGAAAGGATAACAGTATTATGGCATTTGCCAACATATGGTGTGGAGGTGAAAAGGAAGAACTTTCAATTGATTTAATGCGGCATATTCCTGATGCCCCTAATGGTCTTATGGATTATCTTTTTATAGAAATTATGCTTTGGGGAAAAAACGAAGGATATAACTGGTTTAATCTTGGGATGGCCCCTTTGTCAGGTTTTGAAGCCCATGCCCTTGCCCCTCTCTGGAATAAACTGGGAGCATTTGTATTTCGTCACGGTGAACACTTTTATAATTTTCAGGGCCTTCGTGAATATAAAGAAAAATATGACCCTGAGTGGGAACCTAAATATCTTGCCTCTCCAGGAGGCCTTGCACTGCCGCGCATTCTTGCAAACCTTGCTTCCCTTATCGCAAAAGGGTTAACAGGAGTTGTCTCCAAATAAATTGTCTACAATTATGAGGATATGTTATACGTTAAAAGACATGCGCACTTGACAAGGGTTATTCCCATCTGTATATTACGTACATGAAAGTATCAAGACCTGATTTAAAACCATCCGGTAAAAAAAGAAGCCCTGCAGACAGCTCTGTTAAGAGAGATGAATATGAGTGAAAGGGAAGGATATGGATCGAGGGAAAGAACGGAACATTTCTGGGATATGGCAGAGTTATCCTGCTTGAGAGGATTAAAGAATATGGCTCCATATCAGAGGCGGCAAAATCAATGGATATGTCTTACAGGCATGCATGGGAACTAGTTGATTCCATTAACAAGCAGGCAAGGAAGCCTCTTATTGAGACAGCCACCGGGGGCAAAGGAGGTGGAGGTGCGATGCTGACTGCTGCAGGTGATAGAGCTGTATCGGTATTCCGGGAACTGCATGCCAGATTCAAGAGCTTTTTAGAAAAAGAGGTGTTAAAAGTAAAGATATAAATATTGATTTATCAATCGTTATGCTTTGTTAACGATAACGCCCGATGAAAGGGGGCAGTTGAACATGCTGTACCAGTTGAGATTTGCAGGAGCTGTTTATTTAACGATCTTGTTTACGATGTTCTCCTTTTTAACAGGCAATGCTGCAGCCCAGGATACGGGTAAAACCGGAGAGGCGGGAGCGAGTGAGTTAATACCAGGGGTGGCAGGTTATGTCGAGGGGTGGTACCGGTCGGATCAAAGTGACCTTTCAAACCAGACGACAGAGGCGAAGAAGGTGGACAACGAGTTCCGCATCAGAAGGGCAAGGATTGATGTGAAGGGGAACTTAACAGATCAGATCGGATACAGGGTAACAGGGAATTTTGACGGCCCGAGCCCGGCCAGCGGTCCGGCAAGTGTTAAGCTGTGGGATGGGTATATAATTTATAAGCTGCATCCTCTCACCACTATAACCCTTGGACAGCTAAAGTACCCATTTACCTTAGAAGGGTACGAGGGGACGCCGGACAGGGTCCCTGTCTTAAGGGCGGAGTCCATTAATGATATCGCCGGGAAATTGGGGACACAGGGGGGAAGTTTCAGAGACATCGGGATAAGGATTGACGGAGGCATTAAGAAGTTTCGCGGCCTTACCTATGGATTGGCCCTGATCAATGGGGCCGGCATCAACAAGGGGGACAACAACGGGAAAAAGGATATTGTTGGAAGGGTCAGCATCTCCCCTGTCAAAGGGTTCAATCTCGGACTTTCCGGCTATACAGGAAGAGGAGAGGGTGAGACACAGCAAATAGCGGTAAAGGAGACCGCATACGGTCTGGATGCGGAGTACATTCTGAATTCAGGATTTCACTTAAGAGGTGAATACCTGACGGCAAGCTGGGAAAACTGGGATGCGGCAACAGCGAGTGTTTCTTCGGGAAAAACACAAAAGCCCGGGGGGTGGTATATTCAGGCCTCCTCCAGGGTTCCTCATATAAATGCTCTGGAGGTCCTCGCAAGATACGAAGACTTTGAAAAGGACTCTAATATGGGAGACAGTCATCTGAAGACGACTACTTTTGGCATGACATACTATCTGAAAGGTAAGAGCAGGATAACAGCAAATTATCTGATCAGGGATGCCGGCAAGAGTGCTGTCGTTACTGCCCAGGAAACGGATGCAACCGGTTCCAGGATAGGAAATCTATTTCTTGTTCAGGCCATCACGGTCTTTTAGACAGGGTGCTGGTGATTCATGAAATGGCACACCATAAAAATAAGGAGATCAATGATGCGTCAGTTTCTCTTTTCTTTGATCATTGCAGCCCTGCCATGCATAATACTACCGGGGAATGCGGCGGTTGCCGGTGAAAGAAGTATCACTGTAGCTGCAGCGTCAGACCTAAACTTTGCATTCAAAGACATAGCCGCGGTGTTTGAAAAAGAGACCGGTATTAAGGTTATATTGTCATTCGGTTCCACCGGCATGCTCGCAAAGCAGATCTCCGGGGGGGCTCCTTTTGATCTCTTCTTTGCTGCAGACCGTAAGTATCTTGAGGATTTGAGCAGCAATGGCCATGTCATTCCATCCTCTGTCGAGCGATATGCACAGGGGGTGATTGTACTCGCCGTAAATAAATCCTCTGGAGTAGAAGTCAGAGATTTGAAACACCTTTTGATGCCTGATATTAGAAATGTGGCGATTGCCAATCCGGAACATGCTCCATACGGAAGAGCGGCCATGGAGGCATTGAAATCAGCCGGTCTATGGGATAGACTGAAGGAAAAGCTTGTCTACGGGGAGAACATCAGGCAAACCCTTCAATTCATACAGACAGGTAATGCTCAGGCAGGGATAGTTGCTCTCTCTCTGGCAAATGTGCCGGAGATAACTTATGCAGAGATAGACCCTTCTCTTCATAATCCTATAGACCAGACCACGGGGATCGTGAAAAACTCTAAGGATAAGGAAGCAGCAGCATCTTTTATACGTTATGTGAAGGGGCCTTTCGGGAGTTTGGTCATGAAAAAATATGGTTTTATAATACCTTAACAAGATGGACCTTTTTCCTTTATATCTGACTGTCAAGGTCTCTTTCATTGCAACGGTCTTTACCGCCTCAATTGGCCTGGTGCTGGCCTGGGTCCTGGCAAAGAAGGTTTTTATCGGGAAGACTGTTCTCGATGTCCTGATAATGCAGCCTCTGGTGATTCCGCCGACTGTACTCGGTTACTATCTGTTAAGCACCTTTGGATTAGGGAGTCCCATCGGGAGGTTCCTTGATGATGTCCTGGGAATACAGATCGTGTTCACATGGAAGGGGGCCGTGCTGGCAGCATTAGTCTCATCCCTGCCGTTATTTGTAAAACCGGCTAAGGCCGCTATAGAGGGGGTCGGTGACGACCTTGAGGATGCCGCGCGCCTACTTGGTAAAACGGAGCTCTATATTTTCAGAACGATAACGCTGCCGATAGCGTGGCGCGGGATCCTGGCCGGAGTAGTGATGGCCTTCGCACGGGCTACAGGGGAGTTTGGCGCTACCCTCATGGTGGCCGGCAATATCCCGGGGAGGACACAGACCCTCCCGATTGCCATATACGATGCAGTACAGAGTGGAGACGCTCATACGGCCAATGTCCTTGTCGGCATCATTACGCTCTTTTCTTTTCTTGTGCTCTACATTGCAGAGAGGTTTACCAAAGGGAGATTTTGAATGAACTGTCATGAGCCGCTGCCTCACAAAGGGGCATGAAAATCAGGCTGCTTAAAGCCCAATAAATCGGGCAACTACAAGAGTCTTTCGGCAACTTTTCAATCATCGTAGACGGGGGATTATCGGATGAACCTGAAGGTGAATCTTAAGAAATCTTTTGACGGTTTCAGTTTAGACGTGAACCTTTCGGTACAAGAAGACCTTCTTGTATTATTCGGTCCATCAGGGGCAGGCAAGAGCCTGATCCTCAAGATGGTCTCGGGGATCGTTGTACCAGATGAGGGGGTTGTAGAAATAGGTGATGAAAGGGTCTATGACTCGGAGAATCATATAGACCTGCCTGTGCGTAGTAGACGTATCGGTTATTTATTTCAGGATTACGCACTTTTTCCCCATATGACTGTATATGGGAATATTGCCTACGGCATAAATCAGCTTGAACGTTCTCTTATTCAAAAAAAGGTTGAGGAACTCATTGACGTAATGAGGCTCAGCGGACTTGAAAAGAGATTTCCTCATGAACTTTCGGGAGGACAGAAACAAAGGTGCGCGCTTGCAAGGACCCTGGCCATCGAACCTAGGGTGCTGCTCCTGGACGAGCCTTTCTCAGCGCTCGATTTTCAGGTGAGGGAGAAGCTCAGGGCGGATCTCCTGCGTATCCACACACTCTATCCCATTACAACAATACTCGTGACGCACGACCTTGAGGAGGCCTATATGCTGGGTAAGAAGATTGCGGTGATAAATAACGGGCGCATCGAACAGGCAGGCCCGAGGGAAGAGGTATTCTACAGGCCCCGGACAAGAAGTGTTGCAAGGTTCATAGGTACACGGAATATTTTTGACGGGACAATAGAGGGGTTGGATGGCCATCTGGTTACGATGCGGAACAAGGACATAGGACTGGTTAAGGCTTTTATTGCAGAGGGGACAGAGTTGCGGACAGGTCAGGATGTTTCATTCTGCATTAGACCTGAGGAGGTCATGATAATCAGGCCTGACAGACCCCTTGACAATAGAGTGCACGACAATATTATTGAAGGGGAGATTATATCAATCATAGGCAAAGGCTCAACTCAGATTATGTTTTTAAAAACCGGGAGCGGAGATACCTTTCTAAAGATAGAAATTCCAAATTTCGTGGCAAGGAAGTTATCCCTCGATAAAGGAAAGCGCATTAGGGTGTCCCTCAAAAAGGAAAACCTTTGGGTAATACCATAGAGAGAAACCGGAAAAAGGAGGATAAAGATGTATGAAGTCAGAAAGATAAGAAAGGTATTGAAAAGTAAGCCGGTTATTGAAGGCGCAGGAGTTCACCTGAAACGGGTCTTTGGGTTTAGTGAAGTCCCAATGCTTGATCCGTTCCTGCTTCTGGATGATTTCCGATCTAACAAGCCGGAGCACTATTTAAAAGGGTTTCCATGGCATCCTCATCGCGGCATCGAGACCATAACATATGTCCTCAGCGGAAAGGTGGAACATGGTGACAGTATGGGTAACAAGGGCGTAATATCGGCCGGTGACCTGCAGTGGATGACCGCTGGCAGCGGGATAATACATCAGGAAATGCCCAAGGGTGATCCAAACGGACTGATGGGTGGATTTCAGCTCTGGGCCAATCTGCCCGCAAGCAGTAAGATGATGGAACCCCGATACCGGGAAATAATTAGCAAAAATATACCGGAGGTTGTATTGGAGAATGGCACAAAAATCAAGGTAATATCAGGAAAGCTGGGGAACATTCAGGGTCCTGTTCAGGACATTGTAATTGACCCTGAGTATTTTGACATTACTGTAAGCGCCGGGTCCAAATACACCCACCAGACAAAGCGTGGTCATACGGTCTTTGCATACGTTATTGAGGGAACAGGATACTTCTGTAATGAAAAGAATCCCTTTTCATTTGATGTTGAAGGTGTTAACTATTTCGATATGCAAAGAGATCCGTTTATAG
>JADLDG010000031.1 GCA_020846775.1 Nitrospirota bacterium | reverse complement strand
TATGAATATCCCCGGGCTGATGTAATATGAATAGCGTCAGTTCATTTAACAGGCTTCTTGAAGAGCTTAAGAAACTCCCAGGCGTAGGCCAGAAGACTGCGCAAAGATTTGCCTTTTTTCTATTAAAGATGCCGCCCGCTGAGGCAAAGGCCATAGGGCAGGCGATCATTGATATTAAAGATAAAAGCCGGTTTTGTTCTGTTTGCAACAATATTACGGAAGATGACCCGTGCAGTATATGCCGTGATGTTAAGAGGGACAGGAGCAAGATCCTTGTTGTAAAAGAACCGAGTACGCTTTATACTATAGAGAGGACAGGGGGATATAAGGGTCTTTATCATGTCATGATGGGTGCCCTGTCACCCCTTGATGGAATTGGACCAGAAGATATAAAGATTGATGGGCTGTTGAAAAGGATGGAGAATAATGTTGTTGAAGAGCTTATTCTTGCTATGGACCCTGACATGGCAGGCGAGGCGACCGCTATGTACCTGACCAGGCTTATTAAACCTATGGGCATTCATGTAACCCGCATAGCATATGGTATTCCCGTCGGCAGTGACATTGAATATGCAGATGAACTTACCCTCGTCAAGTCATTAGAAGGACGAAGAGATATCTAACAGCTTTCATCCGGGGGGACTTATGATAACTAACAAGCGAAAACATAAAAGGGTAAGTTTCATAAAAGAGATAGACATCCAATGTCCGCATGATGAAATTATAAGTGCCATAGTTGTCAATATCAGCCGCAGCGGGCTTGCTACATATTGCAATAAACGACCTGAAGTCGGTTGTGAGGTAGCTGTAAACCTCCAGTTTGCTGATGAATATAAAGTAGACAGGGCAGAGGTAGTTATAGGAAAGGTCTGCTGGGTAAAATCGCTTGAAGACTTCTACGCTGCCGGGATACAATTTGAGTCCTTAAACGAACACAAACATTTTATGACACTTGCCTATCTGGATTATGCTGAGGGGTTTGAACAGCCCTACTTGAGCGAATGACTGCCGATATCACCTTCATATAGCCTCCTGATGTCATACCTGACATCCCGAACCTTGTTCTGAACTTGTTTCAATTCAAATAACTGTCTTACCAGTCCTTAGATAGGTTCAGTTTATGGACATTGTTAACGTCTAACCTATTGACTCTACGTATCTATTAATGCTATAAATGGACAGCTATCGATGCAGATATTTTTGTGATTACTAACGCGGAGTCTAATGAAGCAGACAAGTGTTCCAATTGCCAAGATCAGTCCGCCATCTATATCAGAAGTATTTACCCGTAAGCGCCTGTTCAAGATTATAGACAGCAAACGCAGACGGCCTGTCATCTGGATCTGCGGCCCACCCGGTGCAGGAAAAAGCACTCTTGTGGCAAGCTACCTTAAAGATCGCAAGCTCCCCTCTCTCTGGTACCGTCTTGATGAAGGGGATAATGACATTGGCAGCTTTTTCTACTTCATGGGGCTTGCGGCAAATAGGATAACTTCAAGCAAGGCGCATTCGCCACTGCCACTTTTTTCTCCTGAATACCTGCCTGCTCTTTCCACCTTCACAAGACGCTATTTCAGGGAGCTTTATGGACGGTTGAAAAGGCCTTCTGTTATGGTACTTGATGACTACCACGAGGTTCCAGCACCTTCACTCTTTCACCATGTCATCTGGAATGGAATAGAGGATGTTATTGACGGTATAAGTATCATCATTGTCAGCCGTCACGATCCGCCGGCCTTAATGGCCCGGCCACAGGCCAGAGGAATGCTGGAGATTATAGGAAGAGATGTCCTTAACCTGACAATGGAGGAATCGAGGGGGATAGTGTGGTCTAATAAACCTGGAAAACTGATGTCGGAGGATATGATACGTCATCTTCACAAAAGATCAGGGGGGTGGACAGCAGGTCTTGTATTGTTATTAAGAGAAGGACAGACTGTGAATCATGCTGCTGAAATGTCTACCATGCGGGCCCCTGAGGTCGTCTTTGACTATCTTGCAGGGGAGATATTTAATAAGTCGAATTGCCAGACTAAAGACTTTCTCTTAAAGACCGCCTTCCTTCCCATGATGACCATACAGATGGCTAACGAGATTGCCGGTATAGCAGACGCAAAGGGTCTTCTATCTTCCCTCCACAGGGACAATTGCTTCACAGAAAAGAGCTCCATAGGGTCTTTTTATGAGTATCACACACTCTTCAGAGAGTTTCTCATCTCGCGTGCGGAGAGGGAGTTTTCCAGAGAGGAGCTCTTCCATATAAAGCAGAATGGTGCAAGGCTTCTTGAATCTTCAGGTCAGGCAGAAGAGGCAGTGAGCTTTTTTATAGAGGCCGGTGACTGGGACGGGGCAACGCGAGTGATCTTAAACCATGCCCCGGAACTAACAGCCCAGAGACGCGGGCAGACGCTGACAGACTGGCTGACCCTCCTGCCGCAGGAGATAACAGATAAGAATCCATGGCTCCTCTACTGGCGGGGTGTCTGTTATATGCTGATTAATTCAGGCCAGGCCCGGGACTGTTTCGAGAGGGTATTTTCGCTTTTTTGTAGCCGGGAAGATAAAGCCGGTATATTTCTATCCTGGTGCGGTGTGGTAGATACTATATTTCATTCATTCAACAACTTCGCACAATTAGACCCATGGATCGCCCTGCTGGATGAGATGATGACAAGGTATCCAGTCTTTCCATCTTATGAGATTGAATCCCGCGTGACCTACACCATCTTTGAGGCGCTTCTCTTCAGAAACCAGATGCATCCGGATTTTCACAGATGGGCTGAGAAGGCTTTTCAGATATTTCAAAAGGACCATACAGGTAGAAGAGATTACCCTCCCATCCAAGGGGAGGGGCAGGCCTGCCCTGAGAGAATTCGAAGGGGTGGGGATGGGTTAACCAAGGTATTTTCAGCTAACCCTGATGAAGCCCTAAGGGTGGAGGTCGTGTTCTTCCTTGTGTTTTATTGCCATCTAAAAGGGGAATTTGCCAGGGCATCTATCCTGATCCATGAACTAAGGGAATCAACAAGTACTTTGCCGGAGGCGCCACCATTGTCTTTACTGGTATGGAAGGCTGCAGAGGCATTTCACTACTGGCTGACAGGGTCGAAGGATACGGCCATTGATGCAGTAAATACAGGGCTGCTGATTTCAAGGGAAACAGGGGTGCATCACATGGACTACATCCTGCTGGGACAGGGTATTTCTTGCGCCCTCTCGTCCGGTGACATGGTAACTGCAAAAATGTTTCTCCGGGAGATGGTATCAGTCCTCAACAGGGGGACACAAAATGACAGATGCTTCTATTATTACCTGGTTGCCTGGGATGCGATGCTTCGGGGAGACATCCCTCATGCAATCCAGCATGCCGAAACCAGCCTAAAACAGTGTGGGGAACTTGGCGCTCCATGGCAGGAGTTTTTATCCCGGTTATTATTGACCAATCTTCTTCATGAGAAGGGTGATGACAGGATGGCACGTGCGAATCTCTCCAGGGCAAAAGGTTTTGCGGGAAAGGCAGGAAGCCCGTTTTGCGAATACATGTATCTCCTGACAAATGCCTGGTTTTTACTGAATCGCAATAATAGGGAGAAGGGCCTTAATCTGCTTAGGCAGGCCATGTCCATCGGGAGGGAGAAGGGACTGGTCAACTTCTGGGGCTGGCGGTCTGATGTCATGTCAAGACTCTGTGCAACTGCCCTTGAGGCAGGAATCGAAGTGGACTATGTCCGTGAGCTTATATTGAAGCGGGGATTGACTGCCGATCCGAAATCCCTTCATATAGGCAACTGGCCCTGGCCGTTGAAGGTCTACACCATGGGGAGGTTTTCTATTAAGAGGGACGGTGAGTTGATAAGGTTTACAGGTAAGTCACAGCGTAAACCCATGGAGATGCTGAAGGTGCTCATTACACTGGGGGGACGAAATATAAAGGAAGACAAGATGAGGGATACCCTATGGCCTGAGGCAGACGATGAAGATGCCGCACATTCATCCTTTACTACAACCCTGTCCCGTCTGCGCAAACTGATCGGCCAAGAGGCCGTTACTCTTTCTGAAGGAATGCTGTCCCTCAATCCCCGATATTGCTGGGTAGATGTGTGGGTACTCGAACGCCTGCTTACCGAAGCAGAAACAAGCAAATATTCCCCCACTTTATTAAAGGGGGGTGAGGGGGGATTGTTAGATAACAAACTTATCCGACTCTACCACGGCCCATTCCTGTGTGAGGAAGAATCCAACTGGGCCCTCCCCCTCCGCGAACGCCTGTCCTCAAAGTTCATCCGATATATTCGTACCAGCGGGCGCCTGCTGGAGCAGGCAGGAGAATACGAACAGGCCATCACCCTTTATCAGAAAGGCATTGAGGCAGACCCTTTGGCCGAGGGATTATACCGCTGTCTCATGGCCTGTTATCACACCACCGGCAGCCACGCTGAGGCCGCAGCCGTTTACCGCCGCTGCCAGAAGACCCTGTCTGCAATGCTCGGAATCCTGCCGTCGGCAAAGACCGACGGGCTGTATTTGCATATTAAGAATTTTAACAGCTTGAAAAAAAGTTGGCAATAGATTGAATTGCCTGACTGAAAAAATATTTATAAAAAGCCCGAATCTGTGACCAATCTGTGACTTTTGATGTGATATAATGTTGCCTATTTGAGTAGGCAGCGATTGTATTACCTATGCTACGAATCTCTTTTTCTATGTGGGTGTTGTTTTTTATTTCCATAGGAACACTATCCCTCTATTTCTACCTCTTGTTCTGGAAGAACCGAAAGCTTCTTAAAAGATTGTTTGAGGTTACTGGCCCCAAAGAATGGGGCCTTGCCGCCTACATGGTTATCGGGCTTGCCCTGATTACCGGGGGTGTATATTTTGTTCCCGATGTTCCAGATCCCAGGGCCGCTCCGGTTTTCCAGAGCGGCCTTGAAGCTATTCTGTTTGCCCTGAGCTGGGGAATCCTGTTTTTTCTGGTCACCATCTCTTATGGCTTTTTTAAAAAAAGCAGGCAGCCTGAGTTCTACTTGCTTGGCCTTTTGATCTTTTTCGGGATATTCAGTCTAATCTACTATCCTTTAATCCATAGCGATTACGGAAGCCAGTTCATCCATGGCCTGCTGGTCGTTGGGGTTTTGCTTGTTTTATCGGTCGATCAATTGTCAATGGGTGCGCATATTCATCGTTTTATCTGGGGAATTTCCTGGTTTGTTCTCTCTGCCTTTTTCTTATGGCTTCTTTTCACCGGGATCTCGGCCATATTTCGTCTTGAACCAAGGCCTGAGAAAGCCCTCCTTTACACCTGGTTTGTATTTGCCGGGGCCGTCTGGCTCTGGATTGAAGGGTTGCTTGCCTCTGGTCGAAAATGCGAGGAATCTTCCGTAGAACCTGCTATCTCTTCTGGGTCCAGGCCGCCCAGAAGCGGTGAAGATCCTTCTAACATCCCTCTGAACGATATGCATCCAGTAGCGGAAACCGACAACATACAAGAGACCAGCCTTCATTCGGAGACTGATACCGATACAACTTTTTCTCTGCCGTCCCCTCCTCAAGAAGAACCGGTTTGCATCACAACAAGTTCCAACGAGATCCCACTTTTGCGATTATATTGTCTTGGGCCCTTTCATGTTGTTAGGGGGAAAGAGGCAATGGACGCAAAGGTCCTTAAGGCATATCAAAAACCATTGGAGATCCTTAAGTTTATTGCCATATCCCCCAATCGGGAGGTCTCAAGGGAGGAGATTCTGGATTATCTCTGGGAGCATTCGGAAGGAGACAAAGCAATAGTAGCGTTTCAAAAGGCCCTCAGCCGCTTGCGCGCTCTGCTCGATTGCACAGGGCTCAAGGAAAACAAAGAGAGTTATGTGCTTATGCAGGGAGGACGCTACTCTCTCCATCCCCATTATACCTGGGTGGATATAGAAGAATTTTCAAAGTATGTTAATACTGGGAAACACTACCGGGAAGATGGCTTGGATGATAAGGCCATCGTAGCCTTTAAAAAAGCGGACGAGCTTTGGCGGGGCCCTCTTCTGGAGGGACATGCTCCAAAAACCTGGTTGATCCTTCGGCGGGAGTTGATGGAAGAGACCTATACCGCCCTTCATATCGAGGCGGCGAAATTGCTTTTAAAGAACAAAGATTTCAGAACAGCTGAGAATTGTGTCAAGAAGAGTCTGGCAATCAATCCGGATTCTGAAGAAGGGGTAAGGATCATGGCACTGGCCCAATATGCCCAGAGTAAAAAGGTTGAGGCGCTGAAAAACCTTGATGATTTTAGCGGGCGCATGGGAAAAGAATTAAAAACTGAGCCCAGCCCAAAGTCGCAAAAACTCAAGACCCTGATTCGCCTGGATAAACCGATTAACCCGATGGAATGGATTTAAGGTGCAATAAATTAAGCCCATGTCCTGCAGAAATTTTAAAAATATTTGCTCTTCTCCCGCATAAAAGATATTAACCGTTTGATTTAATTTGTCAATTCCTTAAAACAGATTATTTCCAATCCGCCTTTTTTTCACGTCCCATGTCCCGTAAATGTCCTGTGGACTGTGGTAGGTTATGTCAAAAAAATAAACGGCTATAAGAGTTAAGGAAAGGGGGTGGGGGAAAATTTATTATTCAATTAATAATCATTATCGTTACTTGAGAATTGATAAATAAGCTTGGTAGATTTTAAGATTCGGTTACTAACCCAAATTAAATATAGAGGAGGAATGTTTATGAAACAATCAAGCCATTTTCCATTACTGCCACCGAAGGCCTTGTGGAAGGCCCCTTTTATAATTCTGTTCGTCGTCCTTATTCTTGGGGGATGTGCTGGTAAAAGAATTCCGTTAGCATCGCAACCTGAAGATAATAGAACTTATAAAGCCCCTTACGGCAGGGTTTGGGACGCATTAACAAGCCTTTTGACAGAGGAAAATATAGCAATTGAAACCATCGACAAAAATTCCGGGGTCGTTAGAGGTTCTAAAAATACAGAATATGGCGGTCTTGATGCAGTATGGGGTCCTTACAAAAATAAGTTCGTTTTAAATATAATTGTCAAATCAATGACAGATAGTGAAACCACTGTGTCTATCAGGACAAATGTGGAAATGTGTAATCGGGCATGTAAACCCGATCCAAAAACTCCGCGAGCCACCGACTATGAAATTGGGCTTTATAACAAACTAAGTACTAAATTGTAACTATTACCATTTGAAGTACTGTAAGGCAATGAAATGAATAGGAAAGGAAACAGCAAATGAAGCGATTAATCGCCGTAGTGATGGGGATAATTCTCTGGTTCTTTGGCATTTGGACAATGATCGATACGGTACATGCCAAAAGCATTCAAGGAAGATATTCGATAGGAGCAAATGTAGCAGCTGTTGGCCCTGTAGCGCAAAATGACGCCGGACCTCTGGGATGGTTGGAATTGGATTCTTCCACAGGTTTCGGTTTTACCTTTACCCGCGGGTGGGGAGAAAATAGTGCTTTTGAAATTTCCCTTGATCGCTCTGCCCATGATGTAACCGCCACCAACTTAAACGATCCGATCGCTGAAGTAACCATGACTACCCTGATGGCCACTCTACAGTACCGGGGAAAGGCGGGGTCTCCAGGATTTTCCACCTTTTTTGGCATCGGGGCGGGGTATTCTTTAAATTCTTCGGAGTTTTCCTCCCAGGTAAAAGAAGAATGTCGGGCCTTAAGCGTCACCTGCTCCTTTGAGACTGATAATTCTGTTGCGTTTCACCTCCAGGGCGGAACGGACTATTTCTTCAATGACGATTGGGCCCTATCATTTGAGGGTGGCTTTACATACAGCAAAGCAAGTTCAAATCATGACCTTACAATAAGTAATGGTTTTACTACCGTAACGGAGAAAGGGACCGATGATCTTGACCTTCATCGCTTTGATCTGCGGGTCGGGGTTAAGTATTACTTCTAAAGAGGGGGCTATTAGATGAGGTGGACAAGATAACGTATAAAGATAGTCAGGAAATGTTTTTTGAAGGGAAAGACATTGGAAGGAGCGGGGTAATATGTTATGGATTGACGGGCCGAGAAATTTAAGCCAAAATTACCCCTTAGACTCTGAGATAAGTCTCACCTCTTAAAATCAAAAAATATTTCAAAAAAGCCCGAATATGTGACCAATCTGTGACTTTTGGTGTGTTATAATGTCGGTCAAAATGAAGCTGATATCTTATTAGGTTAAGGGGATCTATTGTCGTTCTGGCGACTACAGTTATAACTTTGAAGGAGGGTTTTCAAATGAACTCGGCTAATAGAATATGTTCGTGGTTAATGAGAATAATGCCTAACATTATTTCAGGGCGATCTCTCTATCGCCTTATTGTTATCTTAGCCGTAAGTTTTTGTATAAGCCTCTTTGCCGGACAAACTAGTAGGGCATCGACCTCTGAGACAGTGCTTAGAGCCGTTCCGGATGTAGGCATGCAGGCTGGTATGTCCTGGCCCAGTCCAATAGAGATACAAACTGGAGTTATAGATGAAACTACAAAGTCAAAGGTTCAAGAGTCCTACGGCAAGCTACCCCTTTTCTTCATTCGAAATAATGGTCAGATTGATGAAAAGGTCAAGTTCTATGAGAAGGGGAGTGGCAGAACTACATTCTTTACAAAAGACAGCGTTTCCATATTATTAACGAACACGAAACAGGCACTAAGCAGCAGGCGGAATGATACCCCCGATGTAGGCAAAGACTTTAGTTTGTATACTACGACAGAGACAGGCAAGAATACTGTCATCGAGAATTCCAATGTTCCACTTGGCGTTGCAAACGAAGCAAAGCAATCTAAAACATTGCCGTCTCTCCACATGGGAGATGGCCAGGGTGAGGGTGATCACAGCCGCACCTCCGAAGTTGTCAAACTCATTTTTCTCGACGCTAACAAGAATCCGGAAATCATTGCAGAGGATATTCAGGAAGGCATAGTCAACTACTTCATCGGAAACGACCCTGCAAAATGGCGCACCAACATATCCACCTACAGTGCTGTAATCTATAAAGAGATTTATCCCGGTATTGATATCAAATTTTACGGTAACAACCGGCAGATGGAATACGACATCATCGTCAAGCCTGGCTCAGACCCATCCAGTGTGAGATTTGCCTATGAGGGGATACAAGATCTTAAGGTAGCAGATAATGGGGACCTCGAAATAGTCCTAGCGGAAGGAAGTATCATCCAGAAGAAGCCAGTCATCTATCAGGAGATAGACGGAAAGCGGATTGCGGTGGATGGAAGGTTTGTCATTGCAAGAGGGGACGTTACATCAATACTTGCGGTGAGCCAAAGCCATGAGCGAAGCGAAGGTGAAGCAAATCAATCCAAGATATTACCCTCCCCATCGCACTCTTTATCATATAACCCCTCTCCCCTTGCGGGAGATGGCAAGGGTGAGGGGCACTCAGGAAGCCTCTCCCGACAATTTGCCTACAGCTTTGAGGTGGATGACTATAAAAAAAACCATCCCCTCATTATTGACCCAATCCTCTCCTATTCCACATACTTGGGAGGGAGTGGCGAAGATGAAGGTTGGGCGGTTGCAGTGGATGGTTCTGGGAATGCCTATGTCACGGGGAGGATATCTTCGACCAATTTCCCCGTCACCTCAGGGGCGTATAATACAACAATCAATGGGAGTTATGATGTGTTTGTTTTAAGACTCAATAACACAGGTTCAGCCCTCGTTTACTCCACTTTCATTGGGGGTAGTGGAGATGATTGGGGCTGGAACATTGCGCTGGATGGCTCAAGCAATGCTTATGTAACGGGGATGACATCCTCAACCAATTTCCCCGCTACCCCTGGGGCGTATGACACGACATTCAATGGGACTTATGATGTCTTTGTGTTAAAGCTTAATACCACGGGCTCGGCCCTCACCTACGCCACCTTTATTGGTGGAAGTAGCAGTGACTATGCCTATGGCATTGCGGTAGATAGCGCTGGGACTGCCTATGTCACGGGGGTGACATATTCAACCAACTTCCCTGCCACAGTCGGCGTGTATGACATGACATTCAATGGGGGTAATGATGTATTTGTGTTAAAGCTCAATGTCATGGGATCAGCCCTTGGCTATTCTACCTTCATCGGGGGGAGTGGTGACGATAGAGGAGGTGGCATTGCGGTAGATGGCTATGGGAATGCCTATATCACTGGGATGACATCCTCAACCGATTTTCCGGCCACCCCTGGGGCGTATGACACGACATTCAATGGGACTTATGATGTCTTTGTGTTAAAGCTTAATACCACGGGCTCGGCCCTCACCTACGCCACCTTTATTGGTGGAAGTGGTCATGATGGGCCTGGAGCTATCGAGGTAGATAGCTATGGGAATGCTTATATCACCGGGGGTACATTCTCATCCGATTTCCCCGTTACCATCGGGTCTTATGATACGACATTCAACGGGGATGCGGATGTCTTTGTGCTAAGACTCAACGCCACAGGTTCAGCCCTCGTTTACTCCACCTTTATTGGGGGGAATGGCTATGATTGGGGTGCTGACAGTGTAGTGGATGGCTCAGGTAATGCTTATGTCACGGGGTTGACTTCCTCAACCAATTTCCCCGTCACCTCAGGGGCGTATAATACAACAATCAATGGGAGTTATGATGTCTTTGTGTTGAGGCTCAATGCCACGGGTTCGACCTTTACCTACTCCGCATTCATCGGGGGGAGTAGCGATGATAGGGGGTTTGGTATAGCGGTGGATGGCTCAGGTAATGCTTATGTCACGGGGAGGACGTATTCGACTAATTTCCCCGCTACCCCTGGGGCGTATGACACGACATTCAATGGGACTTATGATGTCTTTGTGGTGAAATTTGGAGAATTATCGCATTCTATTTCAGGAACAGTAACAGCAAATGGCTTGGGCCAACCCGGAGTGACCATGACCCTCAGCGGCGCTGCCTCCGCCGTGACGATCACAGCGGCCGATGGGACCTACAGTTTCTCCGGCCTTGCCGATGGAGACTATACGATCACGCCCACTTTGGGCGGATACACCTTTAACCCTGTCAATTATCCTGTAATAGTTGTCGGAGCGGATATGACCGGGATAGACTTTACGGCCTACCAGTCCGGGACCTTTTCAGTAGGTGATCTCGCAGGCAACTGGAACTTTCATCTGCTCACATCAGGGGACAGTCCTCAGTGGCTTGGGTGGGCACATGCTGATGTAAACATTGACGGAGCTGGAAACTATGCCTTCTCTAATTACTTGAATAGCGGTGGTGATACCAGTCAGAGTTCAACTACAGGGACAATGAATATTGATAGTAACGGAGTAGTAACCTTACCAGGACAGCCATCATATCATGCTGTGATGTCCTTAGACACCAATACAATTGTAGGCACAATGAATGACGGGGGCGGGGGATATGACCTTATAATTTTTCAGAGAAGCGGAAGCGGCTTTACCCAGAGTGACCTCGCCGGTGACTGGTATGTACACGTATTAGTATCTGGTGACAGCCCGCAATTAGTTGGATGGGCACACTGGGATACGAGTATTGATGGAGCTGGCAATTGTGTGGGGTCTAATTATCTGAACATCAGAGGTGATACAAGTCAAAATTCAACATCATGTACTATGAATATTGACAGCAGCGGGATGGTGACTTTCGTTGGCTCAACATCATTTCATGCCGTGATGTCCATAGACAAAAATACGATTGTCGGGACTATGGATGACGGCGGTGGAGGGTATGATCTCTTCATATTGCAGAGGAGGGGAAGTAATATTGTCCAGAGCGACATTGCAGGCAATTGGAGTTTGCACGGCCTGCTTTCCGGTGATGCCCCGCAGAGAAGCGGATGGGTTCATGGGAATTTCTTAATTGATCCTTCTGGAGGTTATACCGCATCGGCGACGTTTAGCTATGGAACAGAAGAGTTTGCTCCCGGTACTTTCACTATAGATACAAATGGAGTAGCAACTGAGACAGGTAATCCTTACTTACATGGAACAGTAGGACTCAATAAGGATCTTATTATCTTTACTCAATGGAACGGAGTTGATGGTTATATGCTCGGGGTCATGACGAGAAGATCTGCTTACTCTGGAAATAATAACGTCATTCAACTTCCCCGAACCGGACAGACAACATGTTATGACCCAAGCGGGACGGTTATTTCCTGTGCAGGAACAGGGCAGGATGGAGACATACAGGCAGGTATTCCCTGGCCTGATCCACGATTTATAGACAACGGTGATGGCACAGTTACTGATGGACTGACTGGCCTGATGTGGACACAGGATGGCAATGCACCAGGGCCATCTGCATGTTCTCCTGGCACCACAAAGACATGGCAGGTTGCTCTGGATTATGTGGCATGTCTGAATTCCAACAATTTCCTCGGCTACTCTGACTGGCATCTACCCAATGTCAATGAGCTTGAGAGCCTGATCAATGCAGGACAAAGCGATTCGACTGCTTGGCTGAACACGCAGGGATTCATCAATGGGCAATCTTACTACTACTGGTCGTCTACAGCATACGCCAGATACCCGATTGCAGCGTGGAAAGTCGGTATGTGGAA
Source organism: Nitrospirota bacterium (assembly GCA_020846775.1). Classification (NCBI taxonomy): domain Bacteria; kingdom Pseudomonadati; phylum Nitrospirota; species Nitrospirota bacterium. The sequence continues at coordinate 8,862 of JADLDG010000031.1, read as the reverse complement.
TGGCCGTACGGACGCTGACAATAAGTCCAGCAACGGCTACGTGTGGCCAGTTCGTTCCGAACAGTCCGGGGTGGCACAACTTTGGGAGACAGGGCAGACGACTTGTTATAATAGCGTCGGAAGTTTAGTTTCCTGCACAGGGACAGGACAGGACGGGGAGATCCGAGCGGGTGTGTCATGGCCAAGTCCGAGGTTCACTGTTGGCACAGGAACAGAGGCCGATTGTGTCACAGACAATCTGACTGGTCTTATGTGGGTAAGGTCACCAGACAGTGTTACAAGAACATGGCAGCAGGCAATAGATTACGCCAATGGCCTGATTCTATGTGGTTATGATGACTGGCACCTTCCAGATCGAAAAGAAATGAATAGCCTTACTGATTTTTCACGATATAATCCGGCTTTGCCGTTAGGATACCCATTTATGAATGTGCAGTTTTCTTACTGGACGTCTACTTCACGAGTTGCCAGCAGCTCGAACTACGCGTGGAACATCGATGTGTGGGATGGCTTAATGAGCGCTGTCCATAAGTCCGGCGACGACTACATGTGGCCAGTACGTTCCGGACAGGTTGGCCCTTCGGTTCATTCAATCATTGGAACCGTGACTGAGAATGGCGCGGGATTAGGCGGGGTAACTGTGACGCTGAGCAGTGATGCCTCTGCCAATGTCATCACCGATGCCAATGGTAACTACAGTATCAACGGCCTTACCGATGGAAACTATACGATAACACCTGCTTTAGGCGGATATACCTTTAACCCTGTCAACATTCCTTTAACAGTAGCCGGAACGGATGTGACCGGGATAGACTTTACGGCTGTGCGTACCGACTCTGACAACGACGGCATGCCTGATGACTGGGAAACATCACACGGCTTGAATCCCAATGACCCGTCTGATGCGACTCAGGATTCTGATAAGGATGGCTTGACCAACCTGCGCGAGTGGCAGTTGGGTACAGACCCTCATAACCGTGATACGGATGGAGATGGCATGCCTGATGGATGGGAGGCGGCCCACAACCTTGATCCTTCTGATGACGGGACTATTAACCCTGTCAACGGCCCGGCTGGCGATCCGGACGGTGATGGTGTGGATAATATTTCGGAGTATAAATATAACCAGAATCCACGTCAGGTAAACCTTGTTGAGGTTGCAGTGGATCCGGAAACGGCTGCTGTCTCCATCGGCGGGAGCAATTCTTTCGAGGTGATGGTGCGCAATTCCCGCCTTTTCCCGGATACGTTATCCATTACCGTAGAAGGACTGGATCCATCCTGGTACACCCTTTCTGACACGGAGATAATGCTTCTTGCAGGTGAGGAACGACGGATATTGCTATCCATACATCTGCCAGAGGATTGTGAAATGCCTCTTCTTGGCTATCCGTTTGTTGTAAGGGCTACGCCTCTCATCGGTATCGGGGTTACAGACAGCGCCATTCTTAAAGTAGTCAGAGACCCCATAATTTCAGATATAACCCCCGGTGTTGATGATATGCTTTCATCAAATCAGATGAGTGTCCAGTGGCTGACAGATTCCCCCGGTACTACCGAGGTATTCTACCGCACCGGATCAGAGGCAGGCTTCACACAGGCTGACGGTGCCTTCGGCACAGGACATCAGGCGAGCATTGACAGCCTGGCCTGGTACAGCAGTTATGACTGGTATGTCCATACACAGTCTGCCTGCGGTGAGTCACAATCCGGAATGCGCTCTGTATTTATCTCAGCAGGTATTGTCTTTGATGATGCGCCTTATGTATTTAACATAGAGCGGGATTATGAACAGCCTGCATATATCACGGTGCGAAACATAGACACAGCGGCACATGACCTGCTGCTGACTATACTTAATCCCTCACCTGACCTTATTGCAGGCTTTCGTGGTGATGGGAGTATAGATCAGGTGATATCGCTCCCCGCAGGTGAGGTAAGGACCGTTGAGGTGGCCTTCCACGCACAGGATGCAAGGGCCTCTCAATACTCCATGCAATTTAAGGTCATTACTGACCCTGAATCCCCCCGTCCTGTTGTGGCCTATGCCCCAGTGACGGTATATGTGCGCCAGCCGGTGTTTAATCTCCAGATCACAGAGGTTTCAACGGATCCTTCGACATTAACGGCTGCTTACAGGGTCACAAACCTTGGAGACCCTGTTACAGACCTCGTGGTGACGACTGATGATTTGAGCCGTCCGCATATCCTGATGCAGCCTGCGATTAACCATGGAGAGCTGCGTTCAGGAGAATTTGTGGATATTGTATTGATGGCAGATAAGGATCTTTCAGGTCTGCTGCTGGCAAGGACAGGCATGGGAGAGACAAGTTATCCGATCACGATCGGGTGCGGGGAAGGAAAGACTGTCTACCTTGCTCCTGTTCCGCCGCAGACTCTGTGCCTGAATATCAGGGATGCCTATTGTCAGAACGTACCTAACTTTACACTGGCATTTAATACGCCACAGGGATTGACGCAGGATAATATAGACAGGGCCGGCCTCTATGCGAGTTTTTATGCAAGGAATCCAGGCTATAGCCTCAGTCCTTATGATACATTCTTTTCTTTGAATGAGAAGCCTGTAATGAGCCTTTTAAACCAGGTGCCAGTCGGAGAAAAGGGGGCATTGTTCCCTCCGGATATCCTCAACTATGCCCAGAGCGGCATTGCCCGAAACTCTGTCAGAGTGGCTACTCAACATATGAATGGCGGGCATTACCGTGCGAACTCGGACTTTACAGTGGCGATGGATGTAGTGTCACTTACAGTGCCTGTCTGTGCCGGATCAGAGGCAGAGGCAGCGACGCTGGTTCAACAACGGATAGCCCCTCTCTCCTGCAGCAGGGACCTTACAGCCCTTCCAGAGTGCCCGACGGTGAGCTCAGTACGCACGCTTGATCCTGGAACCGGTCAGGTAAAGACACGGTTTAATCCTGGAGAGACGGTGCGGGTGGAGGTGTCCCTGTTCAACCCGAGCCTCCTTGCCACAGGTAGCAGCCTTGTTGTCCGGTATGATGATGATCTCTGGGATGCGGTGCCAGCGGTTGAAACCGGGGTGTCAGAAGCCTTTATCGGAACCGGTGTGCATATATTCCATATTGATATTACGCCAGATCATGAGCCTGTATCGGGCAGCTACTGGATAGAGGTGGAGACATCGAATGGTGAATCATGCCTCGCGACTACAGGTTTTGCCACGCATATAGATATGGTCACTGATATTGATGGTGATGGCATCAGGGATACCATGGATAACTGTCCTTCTGATCCAAACCCCTATCAGACCAATACGGATGGGGATAGTATGGGTGATGCCTGTGACCCTGATGACGACAATGACGGGATTAGTGACGCAGATGAGATTGCAGCAGGCAGTAATCCCCTGAATGCAGGAAGTATCCCGGAGGTCTGCGACGGAGTGGACAATGATTTAGATGGATTGATAGACGAAGGGTTATTGAGCACCTACTACCGTGATGCAGATGGAGACACTTACGGCAATGCCTCGGAAACAATTCAGGCATGTACACTGCCAGCGGGCTATTCCGAGAACAGCACGGACTGCAATGACGCCATCGCCTCGATCAACCCTGGGGCTGCGGAGCTCTGTAATAATGTGGACGACAACTGTAACGGCCAGGTAGACGAGGGTGTGCTGAACACCTATTATCGTGATGCGGATGGAGATGCCTACGGCAATGCCTCTGAGGTTATTCAGGCATGTACACTGCCGGCGGGCTATTCTGTAAACGGCGCTGACTGTAATGACGCCATCGCCTCGATCAACCCTGGGGCTGCGGAGATCTGTAATAATGTGGACGACAACTGTAACGGCCAGACAGACGAGGGTGTACTGAGCACCTATTATCGTGATGCGGATGGAGATGCCTATGGAAATGCCTCTGAGGTTATTCAGGCATGTACATTGCCGGCGGGCTATTCCGAGAACAGCACGGACTGCAATGACGGCAACGCATCTATCAATCCTGGAGCTGCGGAGATCTGTAATGCTGTAGACGACAACTGTAGCGGTCAGGTAGACGAAGGTGTAAAAAACACCTACTACCGTGATGCAGATGGAGATACCTACGGTAGTGCAACGCTTACTACCCAGGCATGTACACAGCCCTCTGGTTATGTCTCTAACAGCACAGACTGCAATGATAACAATGCCTCAATCAAGCCCGGTGCAGCAGAGGCAGACAACGGTGTGGATGATAACTGTAACGGACAGGTGGATGAGGGTATTGTCAAAAAGGCAACTGCCCCTGATATAACCGTCAGCCCTGTAACGCTGCCGTTTGGCAGTGTAAATGTTGATTCCGCTTCAGAGAGGACGGTATCTGTAATAAATGATGGTGATGCTGGCCTTACCATTACGTCCATCACAAATCCGTCTTCATCATTCAGCAAGGTATCAGACAACTGCTCAGGCAAGACACTGTCTCCATCCTCAGGCTGTACAGTAACCATCAGGTTCTCACCTGGATTTGCCGGGGCATTCAACAGCAGCTTCAATATCCCGTCGAACGATCCGGATGAAAACCCTGTGACAGTATCTCTAACAGGTACAGGTGCCAGCGTTGGAAGTCCTGATATAGATGTCTCGTCAGTTGATCTTAGTTTTCCTAATATATTAAGCGGGATGACTGCTGATCAGGAGATAATGATAAGCAATAAGGGTAACAGCCCTCTTACGATATCGGGCATTACCGTACCATCCGGGCCATATAGCATAATTGCAGAGGAGGACAACTGTTCTAATCAGACCCTTGCACCAAATCAGTCGTGTAATATGAAGGTAAGGTTTGCTCCAATGGGATCAGGGACATTTAACTCAAGCCTTAATATCCAGTCGAACGACCCTGATGAGAACCCTATGACTGTAGCCCTTGGCGGTTCTGCAACACCAAACAATAATAAGCTGCCGACAAAGCCGAATCTTGCCAAACCTGAAAACGGTAGCAGCGGTATAGCCACGACATATACCCTGAAATGGGAGAAGTGTTCGGATACGGATGGAGACCACATTACCTACAGGCTCTTCATTGGCCAGGACCCGGGTTTTGCAGGAATAGATCCAATAATAGTGTCTGACACTTCAGGGAACAACCGTACTGCGAGGGCGGCGGGATTTTCAGCCGGTCTGATAGGGCTGCTGGGGATAATAGCCTTTGGAGGAATGTCAAGGGATAAGAAGAGGATAGGGCTTTTCATTGTGGCAGTAATATTTGCAGGAGGTTTGATCTTTACGTCATGTGGCAGTGGAACAGATAAGACCGGCAGCAATAACGTTGACGAAAAAAATTATATGACCTATACAGTAACCAATCTAAAGCCCAACACGACGTATTACTGGAAGGTAGTGGCAGATGATGGCAAGGGAGGTATGACGGAGAGTGATGATTATAGCTTCAGGACAGGGGAATAGGGGCAGGTGGAGATTACCTTATCCTGTGTAATAGGTCTGAATCACAAGAACTTAATGTGATTAAACATGTCTTCCGGGGTATACAGATCGTAAATAAGTATCAGGCCGCGAATTATGTTTCTGACAGGGGTCTGTTGCGGTGCGTAGACAATTCCCTTAAGAGGGAATCCGGCTGCTTGGAGGCGGGGAAAGTCGGCATCCTGTGAAAGACGGTGCGGCCTGTCTCGGCTGCAAATCTTAGGTACTCTTTCACGCCACGCCGTCGCAGAGTTTGAGAGACTAAAATAGAGACATGTTCATACATGTAAAACGTTAGTGGTTTATCCACCGATTTTGTCTTTCAGCTTGGATGAAGTTTTACGGCGCAGTTCAGCAACAAATGTTTCATTAGCCAGGATGGTCTCATCTATTTCTTTACGATAATCATAATAATATGTCAGAGCAACATATATAGCTGATAATGTGATGCCATGTTCAGTAGCGATTTCATCTACACTTGTTCCCATACGTTCATGTAATATAACGATATCCTGAACAGTAATTCGATGGCCTGCTATACGAGCCTTGCCCCCGAGTTCATACTATCCTCCATGTCCTTAAAATTCTTACCTCAACATTGTGTTAAAGTTCCTACTGCCTGGAAATAAAAAAAGTTAACCTGTCATAACGAAACCTCATATAACCCTCATAAACAGATTAGTTGTGCCATAACCAATCTTTCAGGACTGCGATAAATTGCTATTCCGGAGAGGGCATACTCAGCCCTATAGTTCACAGCAGAAGTTCAGTATGCTGTTACCTTTTTCTCCATCTTGCCAGGGAAATCAAATTTACCCGACGGAGTCACGATGTGCCATGTATGTCCTGACCCCTGGGCTATCCCTCTTGACATGTTATGTGTGACGTAATAGAGTGTAATAGTGATCCGGTCATTTCGATGTAAAGATACTGAGAAGATATTTAAAGATTGTAATGTCCAACGCTTTAGATCATTTGAACGTGTAGCTCGACGAAGACTACTGTATCTACATCGTGCCAGAAAGCTGGGGGACTTACGGATACCTCCTGGCAACAGGCTTGAAGCTCTTAAAGGTGACAGAAAAGGGCAGTACAGCATAAGGATAAATGATCAGTGGAGGATCTGTTTCGTGTGGCATAAAGGAGATGTATTTGATGTTGAGATTATAGATTATCATGATAAATAAGAGGAGGAGATCATGTCTAAAAGGATAAAATTACTTGAACCCATTCACCCTGGTGAAATTCTTATTGAAGAATTTATGAAGCCAATGGAGATCAGTATTAACCGTATATCCAGAGATATTGCAGTTCCAGCGAACAGGATAAGTGAAATAGTAAATGGAAAGCGTGCTATTACCGTTGATACTGCTCTTCGTCTTGGTAAATATTTTGGGGTATCACCTGAGATTTGGCTTGACCTTCAGTCTGATTACGATCTTAAGATTGCTTGGCGTACAATTTGGCCGGAGATAGAAAAAAAAGTACGCTCAATTGCGGCCTGAAAAAAGACTTTATTCTCACTGTATAACCACCGTCCTAATTGCCGTTACAGAACTGCCGGCGTCAGTACACATATGGCTTTATACTCCATGACCTCATGTATACGAGTTATATAAACTACAATATAAATAGCACAGCCATCTAGATAGATGGCTGTGTATAAACTCACGTTATTCGTAGCCCTCCATCCTTATGCTGCTTGCCAAAGTGGAGTTTCTGAGTGAGATAACAAATGACTTAAGTGTCATTATCCCGGAAAAAGTAAAGACAGAGGCCATCATATTATCTCCTGTATAGGCAGGGACATTCAACCGATAGTATTCCACGGGGGTGAGAACATTGATTATGGAAAATAATTTGAAGATAGTTGTTGAATATCGGGATATGTTTCTGCCTTACCAGAGAAGAATTTCTTTATGTCTCGTCCTGATCAGTCTATTTCTGTCATTTAACACAAAAAACAGTCTTGCCGTCCCTGCTGTGCCCAATGAATCTGTGATAGAAGGTACTGTGGAGGAATATTCCATAGTATCTTCTGAACTTCTGAATATTGTGCCGGAACAGCCGCTCTACAGAATAACCATTTTAATAGAATCTTACGAACATGTTGAAACCACAGCAGATTTCCTTAGAGACAAAAAAGGCAAGACTGTCCTGTTTTATTCCAAGGAGAAAATATCCCCTGAAATATTTGGTAAAAGAATCAGGGTAAAGGTTAGATTTTCCGGTGATGAGCTTGGGGGATTGTTCTGGATAAAAGAGATTGACGTGATCCCTGTTAATTAACGTAGATAGATAAATGGTAAAAAAGTTTATTATTTATTGTCTTTCGTTGTCAGTTTTAAGTCTATGGGTGTCGGGTGTTTCGTTTGCTGTACCAGCATCTCCACAAACCTCTGAGATTGTTCAGCCTGATGGAACAGTCATTAAAGTAAAGGTTAAAGGGGACGAATGGAACCACCGGATAGAAACGGTTGACGGTTATGTCGTCGAAAAGGCTAAGAACGGCAGATGGCATTATGTCTCCCGCTATGAAGGTGATACCCCGATTCTCAGCGATACGCTTGCTAACGAATTACCCAAACCTGATTTTCAAAGACATGTACGGCCCAGTCCTAATTTCAGAAAGGCCAATCCAAATTCAGGGTTAACTCAATCACCTGCAGTCAATGCTCTCAGCACCCCTTTGGCAGCCCCTTTTGGGACTTTCAATGGGAAGATACTGTTCATATTAGCTGAATTTACAGACAGGGCGGGGACCTATTCGGAAACCAGCTTTGCCTCATTATTGAGCAACAGGATAAATGACTATTTCAATAAGGCCTCTTACGGAAAGGTTAATTTGCAGCCTGCAAATGAGTCTTTCGGCACATCAAATAATGGCGTTATTGGATGGGTAAACCTGGGATATGCCCACCCGGATACAGGTGGCAATATAGGCAATCAGAACCAGAAGATAACAAAGGATGCTGTTACCGCAGCAGATCCTTATATTAACTATGCATCATTTGATATTAATGGTGACGGATACGTTGATACAAATGAACTGGCTATTGTAGTTATTGTTGCCGGTTATGAGAGATCATACAGTGCCAATTATACCCCTTCCGTATGGGGGCATAAATGGTCTATTACAAGTCCTCCTAAATTAGACGGTGTAATTGTTGGGGCTGATCACAACGGGGCTGGTGGATATGCTCAATTTGGCGAAATCCACAGGGGTTCATCCTCCGATGCACATCAGGCCACAATGGGCATTATGGTGCATGAAATGGGACATCTTATTTTTGCACTCCCTGATCTTTATGATACTGATTATTCATCAGAGGGGATAGGTTACTTCAGTGTCATGGCTGCCGGATCCTGGGGGAAATCTGCTTCAAATAGTTACTGGGGAGAGTCTCCGG